>JBAUGO010000177.1:0-2665 GCA_049679775.1 Anderseniella sp. | reverse complement strand
GTAGCACTCGGCGGAGATGCGCCGGTTGTGTGGGAAACCATTGAAAGCCGACGGAACGGTGCTCAGCAATATACCGTTACTGATCCCTCTCAAGATACAAGAAACGGTTATGCCTCGATTTATGATGCCAGCGGCTCGCAAGACATCCTCGATACATTGATCGGCAAGCTGTCACCGGGCGGCGAGATTGTACTGGCTGGATTCTATGAAGCCCGCCTCGGGTTTGATTTTCCACCTGCATTCATGCGCGAAGCCCGTATTCGCATCGCTGCTGAATGGAAAGAGCAGGATCTGCGCGACACTGCCCGGCTGATTGCTGACGGCAAGCTTTCGCTTGCTGGTCTCATCACACATCACAGCAGTGCGATTGATGCACCAAGTGCCTATCGCACTGCATTCAACGACCCGAATTGCCTGAAAATGATCCTGGACTGGAGATCTGCCGCATGAGCAAAACTAATGTATACCGGGCACCACATATTACGCCGTCCGAAGCGATGGCTCAGCGTCTGCGCGATGAGGCGGCCATAGGGCCCGATCCGGTTCCGACCGGAGAGCCCGCCAAAGAAACTCAGATTATCGCCATTTACGGCAAGGGCGGCATCGGCAAAAGTTTCACTCTGGCAAACCTGTCATACATGATGGCGCAGCAGGGAAAGCGGGTGTTGCTGATCGGTTGTGACCCCAAATCAGACACGACATCCTTGCTGTTCGGTGGCAAGGCCTGCCCGACCATTATCGAAACTTCTGCCCGCAAGAAAGAAGCCGGTGAAGAGGTCAATATTTCTGACGTTTGTTTCAAGCGTGATGGCGTATTTGCTATGGAGCTTGGTGGTCCTGAAGTTGGCCGCGGCTGCGGTGGGCGCGGCATCATTCACGGATTTGAATTGCTGGAAAAACTCGGCTTTCACAGCTGGGGCTTCGACTATGTATTGCTCGATTTCCTTGGTGATGTGGTTTGCGGTGGGTTCGGCCTGCCGATCGCTCGTGACATGTGCCAGAAGGTCATCGTTGTCGGTTCAAACGATCTGCAATCTCTCTACGTGGCGAACAATGTATGTTCCGCTGTGGAGTATTTCAGGAAGCTGGGTGGCAATGTTGGCGTGGCCGGCATGGTCATCAACAAGGACGATGGAACTGGAGAGGCGGCTGCCTTCGCAGAAGCGGTAAATATTCCGGTTCTGGCAGCTATTCCGGCGGACGAGGACATCCGGCGCAAGAGTGCCAACTACCAGATTGTAGGTAAGCCTGACAGCCAGTGGGGATCTCTGTTCGAGGCGCTTGCGGGCCAGGTTGCCGATGCGCCGCCAAGACATCCAACCCCTCTGGATCAGGACGGACTTCTTGCACTGTTCTCGGCTGAGGAAACTGGCGGCAACTTCGTGCTGGAGCCGGCTTCCATGGCAGACATGTGCGGTGGCGAAGTAATCAAAAAACCATCTCTTGAAGTCGTTTACGAGAACGTGTGAGCAGGTAAATGAACAAGGTAGTTGACAGCAAGCAGATCAAGAACGGCACCACCGAGGTGGTGTACGATGATGTTGCTGCCACGCCGACGCTCAACGATGCTGCAGAGCCTGGCGGCATGGGATGTTCTACTATATCAACCGAACCTGCGTCTGATGGGTGTCATGCCGGCAAGGAAGAAATGCTGAAGGCTGCCAAGCTGGCTGGTCAGTCCGATCTGCTTGATCAATATGCAAAAGACTATCCTGCCGGTCCGCACGATCAACCGCAAAGCATGTGCCCGGCATTTGGCTCCTTGCGTGTTGGCCTTCGCATGCGGCGTACCGCGACCGTACTGTCCGGATCTGCCTGCTGTGTCTACGGTTTGACATTCACATCTCACTTTTACGGTGCCAAGCGGACAGTTGGATATGTGCCGTTCAACTCCGAAACCCTGGTCACGGGCAAGCTGTTTGAAGATATTCGTGATGCGGTTCATCAGATGGCGGATCCGGCGAAATACGATGCCATCGTGGTGACCAATCTGTGTGTTCCGAGTGCATCGGGTGTGCCGCTGCGACTTCTGCCGAAAGAGATCAACGGAGTCCGCATCGTCGGTATCGACGTTCCTGGATTCGGCATCCCGACCCACGCGGAAGCAAAGGATGTGCTGGCTGGTGCGATGCTGAAATATGCCCGCGAAGAAGCTGAACAGGGGCCAGTTGCGGCACCTCGTGCAGATAATTCCGGCGGCCGTCCGACAATAACATTCACCGGTGAAATGTTCCCGGTTGATCCAATCACTCTTGGTCAGTTGCTTGAGCCGCTTGGGCTGGCAGCCGGGCCGGCTGTCCCGACACGTGAATGGCGCGAGCTTTATCAGGCGCTCAATTGTGCCGCCGTTGCCGCCATCCATCCGTTCTATGCTGCATCATTCAGAGAGTTTCATGCTGCAGGTCGCCCGATTACTGGCTCTGCGCCGGTGGGCTATGAAGGTACTGCTGCTTGGCTCGAAGCCATCGGCAAACTCTGCAATGTATCCGAATCTGACATTTCGGCCGCCAAGCAGAAAGCTCTGCCAGGGATCAAGGCTGCACTCGGTGGCGTTTCCATTAATGGCACGATCACCGTATCTGGTTATGAAGGTTCGGAACTACTGGTTGCCCGTCTTTTGAGCGAGGCCGGTGCGAAAGTTCCCTATGTTGGTACCGCTTGTGCC
>JBAUGO010000176.1:0-2604 GCA_049679775.1 Anderseniella sp. | reverse complement strand
GCGTGATGACATTTTCTGGGTTGCCGCACGAACACGACGCATGGATACATTGGCCAGATAGGCAAGCGCCCATTCAAAAAACGACAGTTGACCGTGAATACCGGCGCGCAGCAACAATGATGTTGTAAGCATGCTGCGTTGCGACATCAGCGCCACGATTTTTTCAAGCTCCCTGGCCTCGACACCTGCAACGATACGCAAGGCATTGGTCTCTTCCTGATCAGAAATGTAATCATCGCTGCGAGAGTCCGCGACCCATCCTTGCAGGCTGGCAGCCTTGCGCATTTCATTCGCCTTGCGCTGATTGTGTACCAGGGCAATTTCTGCCGGCAGATGAGGCAGCTTCAGCAACGCACTACAAATGCGGTGGGATGTGTGGAACTTGTTATAGGCCGTGCGGCAATACCCTGCCCCCAGACGCACGGCGGAATTTTCCAGAAGCGCAAGCACGGTATCTTCGGTGCCATCGTTCATGATCTTCTTGACGACGCTGGCTGATACATCTGCTCGTTTGGCAATGATCGTGCAGCGCTTTTGATCTCCAACGCTCAGAACTGCCATCATGACGGTGGCATCAACAGAAGGACAGGCAGCCAGAAACGGCAATGCAATATCGTCTTCGTCTGCGACAACAGCAAATATCAGATCAACCGACAGGTGCTCACAAGCGACCAACTCTTTGGCAATGATCGAACGCACATCGCGGTCAACATCACACGCTAGCCGAACAAGGCACGGCATGACGGCCTTGCGATCAGCGCTGCTTGTGTTTGGATCATTGACCAGTCCACAAAGCTGCCGTGTCAGGGCCAGGCGGTCGCCCACCCTTTCTGATTTGATGACACTGACAAACACTGATGTATCCAGCGTTGGCAGTGGTTCAAAGTGTGCAGTGTTTAGAGACATATCGCATATCCACTCAACTGGTGCCAAAAGATTGGCAAGTCAGGCGAATCTACCTGTTTTCCAATCCGAAACCTTGATCAAGTTAGCGCGACAAGTGTTAACGATTGGTTCACCATAAAAACGGTTAAGGCAAACACTGTTAAGTGCAGCTTATTGGAGTTTATCGCCCTGGCTGGATGTCTCATCCATTTCCTCGGCAATGGACATGGCGGTGAGCGGTGTTGCCATTGGTGTAACCGGTACCAGGTCACCCGTTTCGCTCGGTGGCAAGGCCTCTGACTGGGTCATGCGATAAAGGGCATAGATGCCAAGAAATCCATATGTTGCCATCAAGAACATCATGAAGCCTGAAGCCCCAAAAACCTGCATGAAACCACCTGCAACGGATGGGCCAGCAATAGCACCAACACCGTATAAGAGGATCAGCTTGGAGCCGGCAGCAAGCATCTGGTCCTTGTTGAGCTTGTCATTGGCGTGCGCAATGGCTAGAGAATAAAGCGGCATGGACAGACCACCAAAAATGGCGACCAGTGCAATTATCGCTATGGCCTGTGAGGTCGGCACAAAAACCGTCACAAGCGCCACCCCTCCCGCAATCATTGACAGGAACGCAATAATCACGCGTCGATCATATCGATCTGATAGCCAGCCAACCGGCATTTGAGACAGAAGCACAGCCAGTGGAGCGATGGCCATCATCAAGGATACATAGCTCAACGCCATGCCGTTCATGACGCCAAACAAGGCCCCCAGATTGAAAAAGGCCGACTGACCAAGTCCATTTGCAATTGCAGCCACCACGGCCAGGGGTGAAGCGACAAATATCTCATTGATGGATATATGCCTGGGTTGTCCCATAACAGGGGTGCTGACCCTGGTCAGGGCAATGGGCACCAGTGACAGCGACATGACAGCAGAAACCACGATAAAGCGGACAAACCCTGACTCATCTTCAATCAGCAGCGCCAAAGACCCAACACCAGCGCCACAGTAATAAAGCAGCATATAGAGTGATAGAATCTTGCCGCGATCATTATTGCTTGAGCCTTCATTAAGCCAGGTTTCGATGACAATTGCCAAACCAGCAGCACAAAACCCGATCAACAACCGCATGACGAACCACCACAGCGGATTAACATAAACCGGGATCAGCAGGACTGCAGTCGACAACACCGAGGCATAGGCGGCAAACACACGAATATGCCCAACTGAGCGCACTGCATTGGGTGTAATGAGGGCTGATATGAACAGGCCAAGCGAAAACCCGGACGCAATGATACCGGTTGTGGTACTGGAAAAATTATTGTTTGACGCTTCAACGCCAACCAATGATCCTTGCAGCCCATTGCCAATGGACATGAACAGAATGGCCAGAAACAGCGGCCAGATGCTGCGCAAACCCATTATCATGCATGATCGTCCTTACTGAAGGAGGCACTCGCCGATCAGGCACCAGCCAGCAGATTCTAATTTAATACACAAACCGCATATGCCGATGCCAATATAGAACTTCTCTCAGCTGTCAATGGTGAAGATGATCGTTAGCAATCAAGCGAGCAGTCATCCACTGGTATCGTTTTTATTGATGGCAATGTTGAATCCTCTCTTGCCACAACGGCCCAGGCTATCGCACCGAGCAGGGTTACAAGCTGATGCCATTAAGGGTTTGAGGGAGATAGCGGCTGGGAAGCCTACATC
>JBAUGO010000175.1:0-1519 GCA_049679775.1 Anderseniella sp. | reverse complement strand
GGGTCACTGTCCAGGGCAGAGGCTGTAGCGCAACGCCCGATCGAGACGGTGTTGTCTGGTCCCGCGGCAAGTCTGGTGGGGGCGGCTACATTGTCAGGTCTTTCAGACTTCATCCTGTCTGACATGGGCGGCACGACAACTGATCTTGGCGTACTTGAAAAGGGCCGTCCGCAGGTCAATGAGCAAGGTGCTGATGTTGGGGGTTGGCGGACCATGGTGCAGGCAATTGATGTACGTACACTGGGGCTTGGTGGCGACAGTGAAGTCTCCTTCGACATGAAGGGTACGGTAACGGTTGGGCCGCGCCGGTCGGTTCCCATATCCCTGATTGCGCAAAGATTTCCGTCGGTCATTCAACAGCTTGAAACAGATTTGGCTGACAATGAGTCCGGCTCCATGGCAGGGCAGTTTGTGATGTTGCCACTGGGCAGGCTACCCGGTGAGACCAACACTTCAGGCTTGTCTCAACGTGAAGCAGATTTGCTGAAGCAAATATCTGGCGAGCCTGTTCCCGTTCGCAAGATTGCAGCAGGATCAGGCCTTCAGCGCACACTGGAAACCCTGTCGCGCAAAGGGCTAGTTCAGGTCGCGGGGTTTACACCGTCTGATGCTGCGCACGTGTTGGGCATGCAGGATAACTGGTCGCGAGACGGGGCTGTGCTGGCGGCAAGGCTTTTGGTGCGCAATGTCTATCAAAAGATGCCGGACGATGAGCGGGTGGAAATCCTGTGCCGATCCGTGTGGGAAGAAACCGTGCGACTGACGGCGAGGGCGGTACTGGAAACGGCGCTTGGTCATCATGCCATCGAGCCTGGTCGTTCAGGTGGGCTGATGGACACGGTGTGTCGTGGCGCGCGTACAAAATCGCTGGCGCGCATATCGATTTCACCGGTGGTGCCGGTGGTTGCTGTTGGTGGGCCTGTCAAGGTCTACTACCCGGAAGTGGGCAAGCGACTTGAATGCGAGATGGTGTTTCCAGGCGCGTGCGAAGTGGCCAATGCAGTGGGGGCTGCAACCGGCATGATCGTGCGATCGGTGACGATAGAGGTCAACGGAAATGGAGCTGGCATTTTTCGGGTATACGGCTCTGAAAGCATTGAACAGTTCGGCGATGCGACATTGGCGATTGCGGAGGCATGCAGGCAAGCGCGCAGCTCAGCACAGGCCGCGGTCTTTGAGATGGGCGGTGGCGAAATTGACTTCAGCGAAAACGTTGACAAGTTTCTGCTGCCCGATGCTGTTGATGACAATGGCCTGTTGCGCGCGATCATCAAGGTTGAAGCCTCGGCACGGCCAGCTATCTGACGGACCAGGTGTCGGGTGGATTATGTCTATCCAGGATTGAGCCGTTGCTGTGCGGAGTTTGTTGCCGGCAGGAAATTTGCGGTCAGCGGCAGCGACTAGTGGGAAGTGTAAGTTCGCTGCGGTTGCGTATGAATGGCAGATGTGCGGACCTTTGTTACAATTGGCATTGATTGGTTAGCTCCGTATTTCTGATTGAAATCGTTCAGCCCATTCC
>JBAUGO010000174.1:0-3012 GCA_049679775.1 Anderseniella sp. | reverse complement strand
TTGTCAACGTGGGTGCCAGGGCCTGAGAGAAACAATCTTGCCTGGGAGTTGCGCAGGGTAGATCTGGCGCAGCGTGCACTTGCACTATCACCGGAGTTTGGCTTTGCGCATTCAGTACTGGCTGACAAATTGTCTTATCTGGCAAACGTGAATCCATCAGAAAACCATGAGCAAAACCTAACGTCGGCATTGAAGAATTCACTTCTTGCGATCGAGAACTCTGCAAATGAATCAAATGCAGTTTTCAATGTGGCTCAATACTATTTGCATTCAGGTCAGATCAGGGCATCTGCTTCAATGATGGAGCGGGTTCTTGAGCTGGACCCCAATAATGCGCTTGCTCGCGGACTAGCGCCTGTCATTCCTTATGCTTGTATCGCTGCCCCCGACAGTGTTGTGGCAAATGCAATTGCCTATGATGCCTCATTGGCAACGGACAATCCAATTCGTTGGGTTACGCTGTCAGGTCTTGGTTCTTTGCACATGAACCGCGGTGAGTATGCCAAGGCACTTGATGCAGAAGAAAAGGCGGCGCAAATATTTCAGGTGCCAAACTCCATAGTCAGGCGCGCCGTTTTATTGAACCTGCTTGGCAAGCGTGATGACGCAATTGCGTTGTTACGTGCCCAGGGCAGAAACTGGTCAAACGATCTTGCAAAGCATTTTGCAGATGTGACCATGCCTCGGATTTGTCGTGAATTTCCTGAAGCAGATCAAATGCTTGCCCTTTATCGAATGCTTGCACATGACGTCGGCCAATTGAACTGACTGCCACTCCGTGACATTCGTGTAACATGTAAGTTACCCTGTCAGACTGGTATTAATAGTGCCAAGGGATCAATGTCAGCCCATCGACACATCGCGCACCCCAAACTGTTGGCAAGCGTTGGATGTGATGTACGCGCCGCGCATTTAGTTGCGCTCGCTGCAAATCTTTTTTACCGGGGAAATCAAATGCTGGATCCTATAGATCGTTTAAGACAATTGTGCGAATTCTGGAATGAGGCCGCGCTGCGCCAGGCTGATACGCCTGGCTTGAATAGTAAACTTGATGTCATGAGCAGAGTGGTTGTTACCGCAGACAAGGTGGATTTTTTCCATTCATCTGGCGTGATTTCTACCGTTGATGTGTCAGGTGGTGAAGTCTTTAAGGATAGTGAAGTTGAGAAGCTCAGGATCGGTTTGCTGTTGCATCATCTTGGCATGGGCATGACGGGTCTGGCCGTAATCGCAAATCGAATTGTTGCCGAAGGTCAGGTCAGGGAGAAGTATGAGCGTTTGGCAGAAGCTATCAGGTTGCATCTGCTGGATATGCAGGCGAAGCCTGAGGTGGATGTTACGCTAGTCAATAAAACTCAAGACATTCTCATAGAACTGGAAACTTTCAGGGAGAGTGGAGAGATTGAGTTTGGCAGGCACAATCGTCCACACACGAGATGCGCTTGAGATAAACTTCTTACACACATGAGAATGTATGCACTGTCTCCCCCCAGACGGCGCATCATTGCCAGCACTGACATCACCCGGGGGTTTAGGTGTCAGTGCTGGTTAAATATTGTCAGCAACCAGTGATCAGCGATGCGATGGTTTTTTTGCCTTCTGCACAATCGCCCTCAGCGGCAGGTGAGGTTGACGCTGTCGCGGTGCCGCCCGTGCTGGCTCGATTGATGTCACGGCTCATGGCAAATTTTTTCTCGCCAAGTCTGGTGCGGTAGACATGCACATTCTGCATGACCTTTTGAACGTATTTCCTGGTCTCTGTAAACGGTATGGATTCTATCCAGTCAACAGCATCAATCTGGCTGGTGCGTGGATCGCCGTAGGCGTTTACCCACTTGCTGATATTACCAGGTCCGGCATTATAACTGGCAATGGCCATTATGTATGAGCCGTCAAACTGCTGTATCAGATCACCAAGGTAAGCCTCACCCATTGACACATTCAGGGCTGGATTTGAGATGAGGCTATTTGTGCTGTACCCGCCAATTTTGTATTTGCGGGCAATCTGCTTGCCAGTAGATGGAATGATTTGCATGAAGCCTTTTGCCCCTGCATGTGAACCAGCGACTGGGTTGAATTCACTTTCCTGACGCGACAGGCCCATGATCAGGGATTTTTCAACGCGGTTGCCAATGGTTTTCCACTTTGGCAAGGCGTTGATCGGGTAAGACCAATTGTCAACATCGGTACCGATTGTGCCAAATGCCTTGGCCAGTCGTACCGCGGGAAAATATCCAGCTTCTGACTGAATGGCATTGATTGCTGCTGCTGCCTCATCACGCTTCTTGACTGCACGTGCTATTGGAAACAGGAACAGACCTACATGCCGGGTGCCGCCTGCCTGAGCCAATTGGTGGGCTGCGCGAAAAACTTCAACCTGACTGACGCGGCGCAGGGCATCAGCGTTTGAGCTGCCTTCGGTCAGTCGTAGAGGTTTGGTGCCAACACCAAGCTTGTCCAGGGCAAGTTGCCCGTAAAACAATGTGGGTGAGGAGGCTGCCTGACGATAGGCTTCTTCGGCCCTGTTGCTTTCACCGCTTGCGGCGCGAGCGCGCCCCAACCAGTACCAGGCGCGTGAGGCATCGGTACGTGTTTTGGATGCTTCGGCGGCTCGCTTGAAATGTTCAGCTGCGGCATTTGCATTCGATAGTTTTCTAAGAGCATACCAACCGGCCAGAAATTCTCCTTCAATATAATTTGATCCGGACGTGTACCCGTGACTTGCCATCAGCTGATAAATGCTGCGCCAGTGCTTTTTGTGTTCAGGTCCAGCCAGCAAGCGCGCAACCAGGCGCTTTTCCACGAACCATTGATCGGGATCAACCTGAGCGGCGTGAGACGTTGGGGCCTGCTTGAGAATGTTGAGCGCCGAAGCGTGTTTTGCATTGCGGCGGTACCAGCGCGCGTATGCGTAGACCATTGGTGGATGATTTTTGAAGGTGCCGGACAGCTTCTGATATAGAGCAGGGCCGTTGCTTTTGCTTCTTATGAGTGCCTGCGCCACCTTTGCTG
>JBAUGO010000173.1:0-5343 GCA_049679775.1 Anderseniella sp. | reverse complement strand
ATATGACAGTGCACTGCAATTGATGGAAACAGGTGTGTTTGAGGCTAACGGTGCGAAATCGCTTGGCATTGCAGGTCACCCCGAAGGCAATGCAGATATTACCAAAATACACGGTGATGGGATGCTGATGCAGGCGCTCAAGGAAAAACAGGCCTACATCAAGAACGCAGGGATGGAAGGCTTCATATCTACCCAGTTCCTGTTTGAAGCAAAGCCGGTTGAGGATTGGGCAAAGCAACTGCGCGCATCCGGTGTTGATTTGCCCGCCTATATTGGTATTCCAGGTCCAGCTTCAATAAAGACGCTGGCCAAGTATGCAGCTGTCTGTGGTGTTGGCAATTCGGCTCGGTTCATCCGCAAGCAAGCTCTCAACATCACCAAGCTACTGACCGTCTCGACGCCGGACAAGTTTATTGAAGAACTTGCCCTGATCCATGTTTCACAACCGGAGCTGAAAGTCATGGGCCCGCACATGTATCCATTTGGGGGCTTTGACAAGCTATTTGACTGGATGTCCACACTCCCGCGCTGACAGTCAACACGCACTGGCTCCAGTGCGAAGCTTACTTTCCGGACTTGAATAGGCCGATGGTGGCGACAGGCTTAGCTGTCGCCAAAAGCCACTTCCACGTATAGTCTGCATATGAGCGGAATACGAAAATGTCAGCTCTGTATGGATTGTCTGAAACGATGTGAACCAAGGCTGCTATTTCAGCAAAGATGAAGCGGCGCACAAGACCTTGCTTGTACTCAGGTAAAGTGAAGTCAATTGCGGAACCCTTCATCAAAACCTCAGGCACATTCTCCCCTTCAAGAGTGATAATGGCCCTCATATCGCTGACTTCTACCACCAGTGAATGCAGGCTGCCCAACTCGTTCCGCATCTTGCCAGCAAGTGCGCCAGCTTTGTCACGCGGACAGCAGACAAGCCATTGATCAACCGACAACCAAAAAACGACAATGTCACCTTTGGAGATACTTGTCCTGGGCTTGGTGGGAAGATCAACGCCAAGTGCCGCTTTTATTGCCTGCTTGAACCTGGTTGAGGATGCTTCGCCACGCAGGTCAATCATGCCGCGGTCCGAAATTTCCCTCATTGTTATATTCAAACCTTTAGCGCCCGCGTTGTCGGGTCTGTGGGCAAGCGCACTGGAAAACACTGGTCTAGACATTCTGTCTGCTTCCTTCTGGATCCAGGAAAACGGGAGATACAATTCTTGCTGAAATGACCTTGCCACCCTCCAGCGGGAAGTTGACTGTTTTCCCCATCATGCCCAAACCACCTTCGATCAGTGCCATGGCGATTGAACGATCGAGTGTCGGGCTGTAATAGCTGGAGGTCACTTGTCCTATCATTTTCATGGGCGGTGACGGTTTTATCTCTGCTACCGCATAAGCACCATCGGGTAAAACATCGCTGGGGTTATCAGTTAGCAAACCAACAAGTTGCTTTCTACCATCTGCTGCAAGATAAGATTGGCTGAGAGAACGCTTGCCGATAAAGTCGGCTTTCTTCTTGGAGACAGCCCATCCCATGTTGACGTCATAAGGTGTCACCGTGCCATCGGTTTCATCGCCGATCACGATAAAGCCCTTCTCGGCGCGTAAAACGTGAAGCGCTTCAGTACCATAGGCTGCGATTGAATGTGTTTTGCCAGCCTCCATCAATGCATCCCATAACCCGCGTCCATATCCTGATGGTGTGGCAATTTCGTATGACAGCTCACCAGAAAAACTGATCCGGAAAATTCTCACCGGAAAACCTCCAAGCGTACCTTCACGATAAGACATGAACTCAAACGCTTCAGGGGAAAGATCAATGTCTGAATCCAGTTCCGCCAACACCTTGCGGGCGTTTGGACCAGCAACTGCAAACTGCGACCATTGTTCGGTTACGGCGGTGACAAAGACTTTTAGCGTTGTCCACTCTGTCTGCAGCCACTCTTCAAGCCAGGCGACAATATTGTCGGCACCGCCTGAAGTTGTGTGCATGAGGAAGTGGTCTTCGCCAAGTCGTACGGTCACACCGTCATCCATCAGGAAACCCATCTCATTCATCATCAGGCCATAACGTGCCTTGCCAACCTTGAGCGTCGAGAAAACGTTGGTGTAGACAAGATCAAGGAATTTTGCGGCATCTGGTCCCTTGATTTCGATTTTCCCCAACGTAGAGGCATCAAGCATGCCGACGTGATTGCGAACGCTCAATATCTCCCGATTGATGGCTTCATGCTTGTTTTCACCTCCACGCGGATAGCAATAAGCACGCCGCCACTGTCCGACAGGCTCCCAGATGGCTTCATTTGCGATGTGCCAGTCATAAATAGCGGTGCGCCTTACGGGAAGAAAAAGCTCACCGGTTTTGGTTCCTGCAATTGCACCAAACGAATATGGCGTATAGGGCGGCCGGAATGTTGTCGTTCCAATTTCGGGAATTCGTTTGCCTGTCGCATCAGAAATCACGCCAAGCCCGTTGATATTGGATGTCTTGCCTTGATCAGTTGCCATGCCAAGGGTTGTGTAACGCTTGGTATGTTCAACGGATTCGTAGCCTTCGCGCTGTGCAAGTTCAAGGTCTGCCGCTGTCACGTCGTTCTGGAAGTCGATGAAGTGCTTGTTGCCTTCATTATACTTTCCAGTTGCCGGTGCGAACCAGATCGGTTGAATCTCGCCTTGGCTGTTAGCCTTCACGGAAGGTTTTTTGAGTTTGACGGCAGGTTTTGCACCAAGGGCTTTAACAGCACTTTCACCTGCTTCATATCCTTCATCCAGGCAACCTTTCAGATCATATGTACCATTTGCAGCACCAACCACCATGATAGGGTCGGTGTGTTTGTCTGGGCGGAAACTCTGGATTGTATCGTCAAACTTCAACTTGCCGCCATTGTGGCACCAAAGGTGGACCACTGGGTTGTATCCACCTGAAACGGCAACAAAGTCACATTCGACCATGGTTTCATTTATCACCCGGCCGCGCCCTGCAGCATATGGGGCCACTTTAACACCAGTTATTTCCTTACCACCCGAGCGTGTTTCAACACCCGCTATGGCAGCGCCTGTTTGAACCTTGATACCTGCTGCTCGTGCTGCCGCAGGCAATGCACTATTAGCCTGGTCGCGAACATCAATGATGCTTGAAATACCTACTCCCGCCTGTTGCAATCTGATGGCACTGAGGTAGCCGTCGTCATTATTTGTGAAGATCACACCATTCATGCCAGGAGATGTTGCATAACGTTCAACCATGGCTCGTGCTGCCGATGCCATCATGATGCCCGGTCGATCATTATTGGCAAAGGCAATCGGACGCTCAAGCGCACCGGACGCGACAATTATTTGCGAGGCGCGTATTTTCCAGAGCCTGTGCCGTGGTGCGCCTTGTGCGATTAGTTCAGGGTCATGATCCGCCACGCGCTCTGCCGCCAGAACATAATTATGGTGGTAATGTCCAACAACCGTTGTACGTGTCAGCACATGTACATTGCCGGACTTGGCAAACTCTGCCTGGCGTTCAGCAATCCAGTTCCTTTGCGACTTGCCGTCAATTTCACCGTGAGAAATGTCGCTAACCCCACCTAGCATGATGTTCTCATCAGCCAGAATGACTCGTTTACCGGTCGCAGCAGCAGCTTGCGCGGCCGCTATGCCTGATACGCCACCACCAACCACCAGCACATCAACATGCACATGCATTTGTTCGTATGTATCTGGATCTTGTTCGTGGGCTGCATTGCCAAGACCTGCCGCATTACGGATGAAAGGCTCATACACACTTTCCCAAAATGAGCGCGGCCACATAAAGGTTTTGTAGTAAAATCCGCCCGGCAAAAAGCGTGACATTTTATTGTTGATAATGCCGATATCAAAATCAAGGCTCGGCCAACGGTTCTGACTTGTGGCGACCAGACCGTCATAGAGCTCCACTTGGGTGGCACGAAGATTGGGCTCCTTGCGCCCACCTTCTCCAACGCCGATCAGCGCGTTCATTTCTTCTGACCCAAGCCCTATCAGGCCACGGGGACGATGATATTTGAAACTGCGACCAAATACCTTGCGTCCCGTTGCAAGTACCGCGGAGGCAACTGTATCGCCTGCAAAGCCTGACATTTTTGTACCGTCAAAGCTGAAAGTGACAACGCGTGAGCGGTCAATGCGAGATCCTTCGGCAGCCGTTTCCGGAAGTCTGTATGGTCTGCCGCTCATGACTTTTTGGCCTTGCTGCTGGTGGTTTTCGATGTGACCTTCTTGGGTGGCACTTTTGTCGCCTTCAGCTTTTCCTTGAAGAAGGCTGCCCACTGTCCCGTCGCCTGTTTCATCAACTCGTCCGGTGGTAGATCGGTAATTGCGTAATACGCCTTGAAGTCAAGCGAAACGGTATCACGCGCTGCGTGAAACCACTTGCCGCAGCCACGGTCACAACGCCAGCGTTCAAAATGCAGGCCTTTTGGGTTGAAGCGCATGAACAGGTAGTCGCGCTGCTGCTCGTCCGTTATGTTATCCGGATCGGTAGTGGCAGGTCGAGCTATGTGCGCTTGTCCACCACAGTGAAAATCCGTCTCGTCACCTTCAACCCCGCAGACAGGGCAATGTATCGTCAACATGGTACTTGTCCTTAATGCGCAACAGCTGCAGCAACGCTCTCATCGATAAAACGACCTTCCCTGAAACGACTGAGACCAAAAGGCTCAGCAATCGGATGTGGCCTGTCGTTTGCCACAGTGTCAGCAAACACGGTGCCGGAACCAGGGATGGCCTTCCAGCCACCTGTGCCCCAACCACAGTTTACATAGAGCCCTTTCACATCGGTCAACCCGATGATTGGTGAGCGATCGCCCGTAACATCAACTATCCCGCCCCATTGCCGCAACATCCTTAATCTTGAGATGATCGGGAAAGTTTCTACCAGGGCGGTAATGGTGTGTTCAATCGCCGGGAATGAGCCACGTTGTGAATAATTATTGTAAGGATCTGTGCCGCCACCAATAACCAGTTCGCCCTTGTCGGATTGGCTCATATAGCCGTGCACGGTATTGGCCATGACAACGCAATCAATCACGGGCTTTATGGGTTCAGATACCAGTGCTTGCAGACATACACTTTCCATCGGCATATTGACCCCGGCCATTTCCATGATGTTGGAGGTATGGCCTGACGTGACAACCGCAACCTTCTTGGCTCTTATGGTGCCACGACTGGTTTCTATACCAGCAATTGCCCCGCCATTGCGGATCATGCCGTTTACTTCGCATTTCTGGATCACATCGACACCCATGGCATCAATGGCACGTGCATATCCCCATGCCAGAGCATCATGGCGTCCAGTGCCACCGCGCGGTTGGTAAT
>JBAUGO010000172.1:0-2330 GCA_049679775.1 Anderseniella sp. | reverse complement strand
GTCCAACACTTCGGACTTGGTACCGAACCGTTGCCGCCGATCTTGGAAAGCTGGAGTTTGAGTTTTTCAATGAGAAGATCACGCGCCAGAAGCTCTGCTGATTGCCTCGCAATCTCGGCATCGCGTTGATCCAGCAGCCGTCGCAGGTCGGCTTTGTTCCGGTGCGTATGGCCAGCGTCGATCATCATGCCCGAACACATACGTTATTCGCGGCGCCAAATGAATCCACAATGTCAAAGAGCACACCGAAAGAACTATCCTGCTTTCAACGGACGCCATGTGCGTTGCGGCATCCGCCAATCGATACCTTCCAGCAACATCGCCAACTGCGCCGAGGTCACCACCACTTTGCCGTTGACGGGCGCTGGCCAAACAAATCGACCGCGCTCCAACCGCTTTGAGAACAAGCACGCACCCTGGCCATCCCACCAGATGATCTTCAATAGATCATCGCGACGGCCCCGGAATACAAACAGATGTCCCGAAAACGGATCTTGCTCCAAGGCGTCTTGGGCTAGCATGCTCAAGCCGTTAAACCCTTTGCGCATATCCGTCCGCCGGTTGCGAGCCAGACCTTCGTGTTCGCTGGAGAGCTATCCGCAAAATTTGGTGACGGCGTGAATCATATAGGCGGCGTATCCTGGTTGGTGAGAGCCTTCCAGTTCCTACGAGAGGAGTGATACGCCTTGAGCGATGATACTGTTGTTCGTCTGGTTCAGCCAGATCAAATCACCGATGTCCTGACGGATGTCTTGCAACGTGGCGCTGCCGAGCTGCTTGCAGCAGCAATTGAAGCGGAAGTCACAGCCCATCTGGCTGCTTATCAAAGCTTCAAATTACCGGATGGGCGCCAACGTTTGGTGCGTCATGGCAGGTTGCCTGAGCGCGACATTCAAACCGGGATTGGCACCGTCAAAGTCAACGTACCGCGTGTTCGCGACCGAGCGAAAAGTAGCGGCGATAAGATCACCTTCAAATCCAGCATTGTGCCGAAGTATGTGCGACGCACGAAAAGTCTGGAGGCGTTGATCCCGTGGCTCTATCTGAAAGGCGTTTCGACCGGTAACTTTCAGGAAGCCTTGTCGGCATTGCTTGGGCCAGATGCACCGAACCTATCAGCGGATACAGTTTCGCGATTGACCAAAGTGTGGGCTGGTGAACTTGAGGCCTGGCAGGAGCGTGATTTGTCAGCCCGCCATTACGCCTATATCTGGGCCGATGGGATCTACTTTCAGGCGCGCACAGAGCCCGACAGTCAATGCATGCTGGTCATCATCGGTGCGACACCGGAAGGCCGTAAGGAACTCATCGGCTTCAGCGACGGTTATCGCGAGAGCACACAAAGCTGGCGAGAGTTGTTGCTTGATCTCAAAGCGCGTGGTCTATCAAAGGTGCCGGCACTCGCCGTTGGTGATGGCGCGATGGGCTTTTGGGCTGCGATGCGTGAGGTCTTTCCGTCAACGCAGCAGCAGCGTTGCTGGGTCCATAAGACGGCGAACGTGCTCAATGCGCTGCCAAAGTCGGTTCAGGCGAAAGCCAAGGTTGATCTTCACAACATCTGGATGGCCGAAACACGCAAAGAAGCCAATAATGCCTTCGATCATTTTGCTGCGAAATACGGTGCCAAATATGAGCGCGCCGTTGACTGCCTCGTCAAGGACCGGGATGCGTTGCTTGCCTTCTACGATTTTCCTGCCGAACACTGGCGTCACATTCGAACGACGAACCCGATTGAAAGCACTTTTGCCACCGTGCGCCATCGTACCAAACGCTCGAAGGGATGCCTGTCGCGCACCAAGACCCGGATCATGGTGTTTAAGCTGATCAAGGCGGCAGAGAAGAATTGGCTGAAGTTACGTGGCAGAAATCAATTGCCAAAAGTCATCACAGGCATCAAGTTTACCGACGGCGAAGAAGCAAAAGACGTGAAAGCAAACGCAACCCAAAACGCCGCCTGATTATCAGCGTCACCAAATTTTGAGATTAGCTCGCCTGCCGATGCGCTTATCCAACTGCCAGCGGAGATCGACGATGTCACGGCGGCCGGCATGACGCTGAAAGGATTGACCGCGAATTACCTTATCCGGGGTGCCTATCCGGTTCGTGCGGGTGAAACAATCCTGGTGCATGCGGCAGCAGGCGGCGTTGGGCTGTTGCTGTGCCAGTGGGCGAAGCTTATCGGCGCGCGTGTCATCGGCACTGTCGGATCAGAGGCGAAGGCTGAGGTCGCGCATGCGCATGGTTGCGATCATGTCGTGATTTATGGTCGAGAGGACGTAGCCCGGAAAGTGCGCGCGCTGACGGGCGGTGAGGGCGTGCCGGTTGTATTC
>JBAUGO010000171.1:0-2560 GCA_049679775.1 Anderseniella sp. | reverse complement strand
CCGTACGAACCGAGACCGATTGAGTCGGGTGCGATTTTGCGACCGAAGGTATGGTGTTCGGTGAGGACCAACTCGTAGTCTTTCGGGTCGTAGTCAGACGGAGGTTCGATGGGCAGACGGTCGTCGGTTGTGCTGAGGCAGAGACGAAAACAATACGCCATCACGCCCGGGCCCGGATCACCCGGTTTGCCGGGCTCGCCTTCGCTGATCAGCGGCAGCAGCCCGCTGGATGGCTCGCCTTTGACGACGTATGGATCGAGCGGAAAGTCCCGATCCCAGACGCCCTGACCGCCCGGCAAGCGCCCGTTGGCGCCCGGCTTCCGGTGATTGACTCGTGGCTTGTATTTTTCGGCGTAGTGGATGCCATTGTAGGTTTCACCGTATTTGGCGTTGCCCTCGCGCATCACGGTGTAGCTGACTCCGGCGGCGGCCAGCAGGTCCCCTTCGTAGGTCGTGTCGAGAAACATCTTCGCACGGATCGTGCGACCATCGTCGGTCGTCAGCTCCACGATGCGAGCGTCCTCCTTCTTTACCGACGCCAGGCGTGCCTCGCGCAGGACGGTCACTCCGGCTTCCTTGACCAACTCCTCGAACACGCGCTCCCCGACATGCGGCTCGATCGAATACGCCCCACCAGTCGCCGGACCGCCTTTGCCCTTGAACGGCTGGTCCCAGTTCAAGGTCTTGCCGTAGCTGGCGACGAGCCGCGAAAAGTACTCGCGGGCGATCCCGCCGACGCTGCGCGGCTCGCCGATGTCCACCGCGCTCAGTCCACCGGAAGTCATCCCCCCGAGATGCCGTCCCGGTTCAACCAATACCACGCGTTTCCCCATCCGCGTCGCCTGCACCGCCGCGACAACCCCACCTGACGTACCGCCATAGACGCAGACATCGGCTTCGATTCCATCTCGCAACCAGTCCTCTGTCACGCGAGCGACCGTCAACCGACCGGTGCGATAGTGATTCTTGCCGTCGGTGCTGCCGCGTTCGTAGAAGCACAGAATCGTGCCGTCGGCCAGCGCCGCCAGATCGCTGTAACCGCTGAAGCCTTCTTCCAACGTGCGACTCGCAGACCAGGTCTGGCCTTCGTCATCGCTTAGCTTGATGGTCACGTTCTTGCGATCTCGATTCTTGCCGGGCGTCTCTTTACCGTCGGCGCGGCTCAGGTTGTGCGGGTTGGAAAACGCAATTACACCGGGCTGATCCCCCTGCGGCATGCGCACCCGGACCAGGCCCGCCATGCAGATCGGCTCCAACAACTGCTCGTCGAAACGTAGCTGGGACCATCCCGTGGCTCCGTCAGGACTGATCGTGAACAGCCGGCGGTGCGCCTTCGATTCGCTGCGTGTATTCAGCATCACTCGCCCATCGGAAAGCTGCACGACCACGGTTTCGTTCGGATAAATGAACTCCGGCGTGTCCGGTACAGCGATGTCGCCGCGTCGCCATGTTTTCCCGTGATCGTCACTGTAGATCGTCGCCGTCACCGACGGTCGATGCGCGTGGCCGCCCGTTCCTAAAGAAAGCCAGACCGGCACAACCAGCCGCCCTCGCTTCGTTCCGTGAGTGAGCTGGATCGCGTGAGACGGCCCTGTCGCCAGCACCTTCCAGTCGTAATCGGAACGAAAGCCCTCGAACGTCTTTGTGATCTCAATCGGCTCGGTCCATGTCGCGCCGTCGTCATCACTGCGCATGTAGAAACAGCGCATGTATTCGAGGCAGTAGAGAAAATGCACGGCCCCCGTTTTGTAGTCGACGATTGCCACCGGATTGTTGACCGTGTTGTCGCCGGGCTTGTCCAGATTCTGAGCAGCCGCCAGCGGATTGATCGGCAGATCGCCCTCGACGTGGACGATCTTCTGTCGCAGCCCCCACGTCTTTCCGCCGTCCGTGCTCCGCCGCAGCAGCACATCGATCGGACCCCAATCGCCACGGTCACTCTTGCGCGCCTCACAATAAGCCAGAACCGTTCCCTGTTTGGTGACCACGATGCCGGGAATGCGATAGAGCGCGTAACCCTCTTTGCCCGCGTCAAAGAGATCGACCTTCTCGACGGCGGATGCGGATGCACAGCACAAACTGAACAGAAGCAGCGATTGAAGGAGTGTTTTCATTTCAGGGATTCAGTTAAGGGCTTTATGTCATTCGAACAATGATTCGTTGTGGAGTTCGCCAGAACTCCCATTTTCGTGTTCTCAGACAATTGCGGGTTGATCTTTGAACAACGTCTCTTTTCCACTTCGCAGGTGTTCGCGGATTCGGGATTCAGCGTCTTCGACTGACGCGTCGCATAAATCGTCGAGCAGTTCTGAGTGCCGGTCGTAGGTTGTTTGCAGCATCGGACTAATCAGCGCCGTCTGGTGGAACAGGCTGAGATTGACTACGCGTTCGAAGCACGAGATCAGGGCGTCGCACTCGGTCAAGGCCACCAGCGCCTGATGAAACGCGAAGTCTTCGGTCCATAGCTGACGACCGGCATCGGCCGCCGTGTCAGCGGCTCGGGCCAACTTGCGTAGACGGGGCAGCGTCTTGCGAATCTTCTCACCGCGGTAAAGACGCG
>JBAUGO010000170.1:0-1954 GCA_049679775.1 Anderseniella sp. | reverse complement strand
GCTTTGTCCGCGCCACGCCTGTTCGCAGCGGGCTCACCGGCCAATTCACCTCGACCTGCCTATTGACGAACACAGCCGCGGTCAATCCCGTTTTGAAAGCTGAAAACCGTTTCAGTTCCTGAAATTGGTTTTGACCTTTGTCTTTGGACCATCAATCTGCACAGCACTGATCGAGGCGCGAATGACTTTACCATTCCATGGCACCATTCCGTAGTTATTGCACCATTTGGCAGATAGCGCTTTACCCTGCCCTTCAACTTTCAAGGCAAAACTCAAACATTTGCCTGAGCGCTTTACCCGTCCTCCGGTAAAGACGCCAGGTATCTGCAAGGACACCCTGCAATCGCGGGTCAATTGGGCCGATGTTGATTCAACCTGTCCACGAAAATTACCCGAAATACGATATTTGCCTGGCTTGGCCCACCCAAAGCCACAGTTTGGCGCGGCTATGGTCATCTTTGGAAGTGAGGTGAGAACAAAAGCACCCGCACTAAAAGCCAGCAAAAGCTGGAAACGCCGTCTCATTGTCATTTGGATCTCCTGTAATGATTATTACCCCCGGATGATCCCTCAATTTATGCCTGATAAGCATGACAGACATCATACAGCATCAGTGCGTATTGTGAAGGATAAGCAGGTGGAAATTACCTGAGATCACATGATTGTTTTTCGCGTGTGAAGACGTGGGCCAAGTGACAATGGCAATCACAGTTCCGCCGGAGTCGGCGCCATTTTATTCAACCTGGTTTTAAGGGTTTTGGTGAGCCCGCACGGGTTCGAACCGTGGACCTACTGATTAAAAGTCAGTTGCTCTACCAACTGAGCTACGGGCTCCCAAATGCCTTTTGGCAACCTGCGAAATGGCAGATAAACCGGCAAACATCAACCCCTAAAGGTGATGAAATTCAGGTAATTCCTGAATCAACGCTCACGCAGGGCGTGATTGAACTGGTCCCTAAACGGTTTCAGCAGATAACTCAAGGGGCTACGACCTTTGGTTTGCATATAGGCCTCAGCGGGCATGCCTGCTTTCAGCTCCAGACCATTCAGTTTTGTGCGCTCTTTCTCACCCAGCTCCAATCTCACAGTGTAGAATGGTGGCTGGTTAGGATCGGCTTGCTTGAGGTCAGCGCTGACCAGTGACACTTGCCCATGTATTTGGGGTGTGATGTTGGAAGTTGCATTGGGAAACCGCATGATGGCTTCCTGCCCGACAAAAACCTGATCAATGTCTTGCGGACGCACTTGCGCTTCAACGATCAACGGGTCTTCCTCGGGAACGACAATCATGACGGCTTCACCAGGAGCCAAAACACCTCCAATGGTGTGAACGGCCAGTTGATGTACATAACCGTTGCGCGGCGAGCGGATGTCTATTCGGTTCAGGCGGGCAGAGACCGCTATTCGGCGTTCATCATACTCTGCAACCTTGGATTCTGCTTCGCGCAACTCCGTCAAGGTTGTCGTCAGTGCATCGTCCTTCAGTTGCAATATCTGCACCTGAACCTCACCGATTTGACCACGCGCGCGCGCAATGTCTGCCAAATGCTGGCCAGTTTCACCAGCGAGCCTTGCTTCTTCGCGTTGGAGAGCGAGCACACGGGTTACCTGCACAAGGCCTTGCTCCAGCAAGGTCTGCATGGCCTTTAGCTCTTTCTGAATAAGCGCTTTTTGTTCCTTCTTGGCTTCAAGCTGCGATGTTACGCCTGAAATTTCTTCATTCAGTTGCTGGATACGCTCTTCAAATTGTTTGATACGGCCGTTCAACGAAGCTGTCAGCGATGTGAACAAGCGTTCCTGTCCTGACAGGAGTTCACCCACCAACAATTCACCTCGCCGATCCTCCAGCTCTTTGGCAAAGCTGAGACTGTTGGTCACATCACGTTGCGCCCGCAGCCTGGCGACCTTGGCAAGCCACTCAATACGAATCGTATCGATGATCCCCATCTCGGCT
>JBAUGO010000169.1:0-3572 GCA_049679775.1 Anderseniella sp. | reverse complement strand
CCGATAGTCAGTGATGTTTGACCGCCGTACCACGCACTTCCGAGAGCCTTTAATCCAAGCCACAAAAGATAGGTTGCTCCAAGCAGTTTGAATGCAAATACCAAGTGTGGAAACAATTCGAACAATGCGGCAACGCCCATGACGGCGGCTGTAGCCCAAATGAAACCGCCTAGATTCAGACCAAGTCCGGTCATGATACCTGCACGCCGACCATGATTGATTGACGCACTGATAACTGCCAGCATGTTTGGGCCGGGCGTCAGCCAAGACAAAATGTTGATTAGCACAACCGTGCCGAGTGTAAGTGTGATCTCATGGTTCATGCGGCAGAGGCTATCAGAAAGGTACTGGCGCTTCAAACTGGATGATTTGCCCACCTGTTGGATGATGTAGTGTCAATTTTCTGGCATGCAGCATAAGCCGAGACGCAGTGGTAGAGTTGCCATAAAGTGTATCTCCAGCAATGGGATGGCCAAGTTCCTTCATGTGCAATCGTAATTGATGTGAACGCCCGGTTTCCGGGTCAAGACGCATGCGGGTCGTGTCATTGTCCCGCGACATGACACGCCAACGTGTCAGGGCTGGGCGACCTGTCTCATGGTCGATTTTCTGTAGCGGCCGGTTGGGCCAGTCAACAATGATGGGTAGGTCAATCACGCCTGCATCCTCCGCAATCGTTCCTTCAACTATTGCCTCATAGGTTTTGGACAAATGGCGGCGTTCAAATTGCAGTCCAAGATGGCGTTGCGCTGAGGGGTTCATCGCAAAAATGATCAGCCCGGAAGTGTCCCGATCCAGCCGGTGTACCAGAAGGGCTTGTGGATATTCGGCCTGTGCCCGAGCCATGAGACAATCTGACAGGTGTTCACCCTTGCCGGGGACCGACAGCAACCCTGAAGGCTTGTCCAGTACCAACAGGTCATCATCGACGTGGATGACCGTCAGGCCTGTATTGGCCGGTGGGCAATAATGATCGTTTTGTGTCATGGCTGTGCTTGTGTGCGTTTAGCTTTTATCATTCGCCGCTTGCCGCATGTTTATGCGCGCGCGAACCTGTACCAGGAAACGCATAAAGGCAAGGCCCTCAAACCCTGACGGACTTACATCACGATGACAGTCGTGCCTTTTTTAACGCGCTTGTACAGGTCAACCACATGATGGTTTAACATGCGGATGCATCCAGCAGTGGTGGCTTTGCCAAGCTCTGACGGTTGGTTGGTGCCATGAATGCGGTAGAGGGTGTCCTTGCCATTTTGATAGAGATACATGGCGCGTGCGCCTAGAGGATTGCCGGGGCCACCATCAAGTTGTTGTGGTAGCATAACGCCTTTCTTGCTGGCCCGCGCTCGCATTTCTGCAGGAGGTGTCCATGCGGGCCACTCGACTTTTCTGGCAATTTCTGCGGTGCCTTTCCAGCTCATTCCCTCACGGCCAACGCCAACCACATAGCGAAGCGCCTTACCGCTTTCGGTGACATAATAGAGACGGCGATGTTCTACCACGACGACAATTGTACCTGGCTCAAACTTCTTGGGCATTTTCACTTCTGTAGGGGCAGGTAAACCATGTGGGATTGACCCAAGTCTGGAATTCATGAAACCATCTGATGCTGCCACAGCAGGTGCCAATGCATACATGGCAAGGGCAATGATGCTTAGCACGCACAAGAAAAATCTTGAAAAACGAGTCACTTTAACCGCCCCAGACTAAACCATCCGTCAGCGGAGTATCGTCGTATCATGGTTAGCAAACAGTTAATTTTCAGATTGGCTGGCGCATAAAAAACCGGCTCTTTGCGCGTCTGGCAAAGAACCGGTTGTGCTTGTGGTATTCAGTGACTAGTTAGACCGAGTAGTACATATCGTACTCAACAGGGTGCGGTGTCATTTCATAGCGCATGTTTTCTTCCATCTTCAATGCAATGTACGCATCAATCTGATCGTCGGAGAACACGCCACCCTTCTTGAGGTAGTCGCGGTCGGCATCCAGAGAGGCCAATGCTTCACGCAATGAACC
This sequence comes from Anderseniella sp., assembly GCA_049679775.1. Taxonomy (GTDB): domain Bacteria; phylum Pseudomonadota; class Alphaproteobacteria; order Rhizobiales; family Aestuariivirgaceae; genus Anderseniella. The sequence continues at coordinate 1,556 of JBAUGO010000169.1, read as the reverse complement.
GCATACTGTTGGAATGTCCTTCAGTTCTTCTGGTGGCAGGTCATAGAGATCCTTGTCCATTGGATCGCCAGGGTGAATCTTGTTCAAGATACCGTCCATGCCAGCCATGACCATGGCCGAGAATGCCAGGTAAGGATTGGCAGTCGGGTCAGGGAAGCGAACTTCAACACGTTTGCCCTTTGGAGATGCAGTCCATGGAATACGGCAGGAGGCCGAGCGGTTGCGCGAGGAATAAGCCAGAAGAACAGGGGCTTCATAACCTGGCACCAGACGCTTGTAGGAGTTGGTGGATGGGTTGGTAAAAGCATTCAGCGACTTGGCATGCTTGATGATCCCGCCAATGTAGTAAAGGCACATTTCAGACAGGTCAGCATACTGATTTCCGGCAAATAGTGGCTTGCCATTCTTCCAGATTGACTGGTGCACGTGCATGCCTGAACCATTGTCACCAAACACAGGCTTCGGCATGAAGGTAACGGTCTTGCCGTATTGATGCGCCACGTTGTGAATGGCGTACTTGTAAATCTGCAACTGGTCAGCGCACTTTGTCAGCGTTTCAAACTTGATGCCAAGCTCGTGCTGAGCTGCGGCCACCTCGTGGTGATGCTTTTCAACGGTGACGCCCATGGATGCCATCGCCGCCAGCATTTCGCCACGGATGTCCTGGCCGGAGTCAATTGGGTTGACTGGGAAGTAACCACCCTTGACGCGCGGGCGGTGACCCATATTACCCATTTCATAGTCGGCATCCATGTTGGATGGCAACTCGGTGGAGTCGACCTTGAAGCCGGTATTGTACATGTCGGTTGAGAAGCGAACGTCATCAAACATGAAGAACTCGGCTTCCGGGCCAACGGTTATGGTGTCGCCAATGCCTGTGGACTTCACATAGGCTTCCGCCTTCTTGGCGGTGGTGCGTGGGTCGCGGTCATAGGCTTCTCCTGTACCTGGTTCCAGAATGTCACAGAAAACAGCTGCGGTTTTTTGCGCATAGAACGGGTCGATGTGCAGCGATGTCGGGTCGAGCATGAGCACCATGTCGGACTCGTTGATAGCCTTCCAGCCGGCGATCGAAGAACCGTCAAACATCAGGCCGTCTGCCCACACATCTTCATCAATGGTGGAGATGTCCTGGGTGACATGTTGCATCTTGCCGCGAGTATCGGTGAAACGCAGGTCGACATACTTGACGTCATTGTCTTTCAGAAACTTGACTGCGCCTGCTACAGGAGAAGGTGTTTTAGCCATATTAGCCCTCTTTATTCTTTCAGTTTGGTTAGTTGGTGGAGTGTTGGGTTAGTTGGTTGGTTGATTTGGGTTTAGAGCGCGTCCACACCGGACTCGCCCGTACGGATGCGAATTGCTTCATCCACGGTAGAAATGAAAATCTTGCCATCGCCAATACGCCCTGTTCGTGCGGCATTCATGATGGCCTCAACGGCCTGATCCACAAGCCCGTCATCCAGGACGATTTCGATGCGTACCTTTGGCAGGAAATCGACAACATATTCAGCGCCACGATAAAGCTCGGTGTGACCCTTTTGACGTCCAAAGCC
>JBAUGO010000168.1:0-15808 GCA_049679775.1 Anderseniella sp. | reverse complement strand
CAGTGAAACCGATCAGACAACACCAACATACCGAAGTGTTGGAGGAACATTGATCCAGCCATTGCGCTATGGTGAAAACCCGCATCAATCAGCCGGATTCTACAAGACCGGAGAAATCCGTCATGGCGTTGCAACAGCACATCAGCTGCAAGGCAAAGAGCTTTCCTACAACAACATAAACGACACGGATGCAGCTTTTGAATGTGTCAGCGAATTCCCGGACAGCGGACCATCTGCATGTGTTATCGTGAAGCATGCCAACCCATGCGGTGTAGCGACAGCCAATACTCAACTTGAAGCATACCAGCTTGCGCTTCGATGTGATCCGGTAAGCGCATTCGGTGGCATTGTGGCTTTCAACAAACCCATTGACGGTGAAACTGCCAGGGCAGTCTGCGATATTTTCACCGAAGTCATAATAGCACCTGGTCTGAGCAAACAGGCTGAAGCCATTTTCTTGCAGAAAAAGAACTTGCGTATTCTGGTAACAGAAGGCTTGGCAGATCCTTCGCAAGCAGGACTGTCTTTCAAAACCGTTGCAGGAGGCTTGCTGGTTCAATCGCGAGATAATGGCCATATAGCTCTAGATGATTTGAAAGTCGTAACCAAACGCCAACCCAGCGAACGGGAGATGTCTGATCTGTTGTTTGCCTTTCGCGTGGCCAAACATGTCAAATCGAACGCGATCATTTATGCAAGGGACGGAGCAACGGTAGGTATCGGTGCGGGACAAATGTCGCGAATTGATTCAAGCCGTGTGGCTGCCAGCAAGGCCCATGATGCGGCGACTGCAATTGGCAGTGAGGAAACCCTGACCATGAACAGCGTAGTCGCATCCGATGCATTCTTTCCTTTTGCAGATGGTTTACTGGAAGCTGCATCAGCTGGCGCAACAGCAATAATCCAACCGGGCGGCTCAATGCGCGATGCAGAAATTATTGCAGCTGCAGATGAAAAAGGACTGGCAATGGTGTTTACTGGAATGCGACACTTCCGACACTAATTATCATCACGGAGGATATTTTAATGCTTGTAACAACAACAAACAATATCGAAGGTCACCGCATAGTTTCCTACAAGGGCCTTGTTGCAGGTGAGGCAATACTTGGCGCAAACCTTTTCCGGGACCTGTTTGCCTCTATTCGCGATATTGTTGGAGGGCGCTCAGGCGCTTATGAAAAAGTCCTCAATGACGCTCGAGAAACAGCCATTGCTGAATTGACCGACAAGGCCGCCGCACTTGGGGCCAACGCGGTTATTGGCGTTGACATCGATTATGAAACCGTCGGGCAGAACGGCTCAATGCTCATGGTAACCGCTGCAGGAACAGCTGTAGTTGTCGAGTAGATCACACCTTGGCAAACGAACCCAGTTGACTTGAAATAACAGCAAATTTGGCAAGCGAGAATCCTGGCTCGTTTGCAATGCGCGATATTTCTTCTCCCGCTTGTTTGAACTCGGACTGACGGATGTCAGATAATCCTGACTGTATGACTTGCGTCACGATGGAACGGACAGAGCGCTGAACGCTTTGCTTGATCCCGGCAATCGCCTGTCGATCATAGTCACTGTCACTGCTGATGGTTTGCGAGCGTGACAATACTTCGTCAATCGACAATAGTCCGCTGATTCCAAAATAGGTCTTTGCAGCTGCCAGTACTGGCTTCTTTGTCAGCTTGGCAATCTGAACCACATCAAGCGCTCGCACCAGATAAGGCAAGGAGGCAATCCATGTGGCCTCCTGTTTGCCCAAGCCAGTTGTCGCGATACGGCTCACCTCCCGTTTCAGGCTGGCAAGCGGCCTTTCAGTGAGTATCGTGTCCATACCCTTGACGATTGTTTCAAGTCCCTCCTTGTAGGCCGGCACCAGAACTGACAGCCCTTCACTTGAGGTTTCATTTATGGAGAACCATTCAACTGCGTGTCTCAAGCCTTCCTGCAATTGTGCATAAAGACCTAGCTGAATATTGCCCGCTAGCTTGTTGTCGAGCTTGTCGACACTATCATTCAGATTAACAAACCCGAACCCATCACGAGCCAGAGCATAGTGGCGGGACAACGCCCCAATACTCACACCACTGTCATGACACAGATCAAACATGAATTCAGGTCCACACCTGTTGACGATGCTATTGGCAAGCAAGGTACTAATGATTTCTGCACGCAGCTTATGAGCTGAAATCTCGGCCTGATATGCCTTTGTCATCTGCTGCGGGAAATATCTCAGTAGCTCCTTTTCAAGATACGGATCATCCGCCACTTTTTGCGCCATCATGTCGTTGAACAGCACAATTTTCGCATAAGCTACCAGCACTGCCATTTCAGGCCGCGTGAGAGAGCCACCCTTGTTGATCCGTTCTTCAAGTTCCTCACTCGTCGGCAGAAACTCAATCGCGCGGTTAAGCCCGCCTCGTGTTTCCAGCCTCCTGAAAAGCCTTTCAATTCCAGATCTGTCTTTCGAGAAATTCTGATCCGCCAGTGACAGGCACAAGGTCTGCAGATAATTGTTGCGTAGAACAATATCAGCAACCTGATCCGTCATGTTTGAAAGCAGCTTGTTGCGTGCTGAGCGCTTCAGTTTTCCAGCAGCTTCTGCAGCTCCAAGCGCAATCTTGAGATTGACCTCAACGTCGGAAGAATTCACCCCGGCAGAATTATCTATAGCATCAGTATTTATGCGTCCTCCGACCTGTGTAAACTCAATGCGCGCCAATTGTGTCATGCCCAGATTGGCACCTTCACCGATCACCTTTACGCGCAAGGATTTGGCCACGACACGGATGGCATCATTGGCCTTGTCACCGACATCTGCATCATTTTCACTGGAGGCGCGCACATAGGTGCCAATACCGCCAAACCACAACAGGTCTGCGTCTGCCATCACGATTGCGCTCATCAACTCGTTGGGTGTGACGCTTGTCTGTGTCAGCCCGGTCAGAGCCTTGATTTGTGGCGTAAGAGTGATTTGCTTTTCAGAACGAGAAAAAATGCCGCCACCCTGGCTGATCAACTTGCTGTCATAGTCCTGCCAGCTTGAGCGAGGAAGTTCGAAAAGTCGCTTGCGCTCAGCAAAGCTGATTGCTGGATCAGGGTCAGGGTCAATAAAGATGTCGCGATGGTCAAATGCAGCCAGCAACCTGGTTTGCTGTGACAACAGCATACCATTACCAAACACGTCGCCCGACATGTCCCCGACACCAACCACCGTGAATGGTGTCGTTTGAATATCACGGTCCATTTCACGGAAGTGGCGTTTGACGGCCTCCCAGCCGCCGCGTGCCGTAATACCCATTTTCTTGTGGTCATATCCGGCTGACCCGCCTGACGCGAATGCATCGTCCAGCCAGAACCCGGCGTCAGTGGAAATGGCATTTGCAACATCTGAAAATGCAGCCGTTCCCTTGTCTGCCGCCACAACCAGATAAGGATCATCACCATCATGACGAATAATCCCAGCAGGTGGCAAAATCTTGCTGCCCTTGGCATTGTCGGTCACCGACAGAAGGCTCGAGACAAAGGACTGGTAGGCAAGTGTGCCCGCCAGATAAATTTCATCACGGGTACCGCCAACAGGCAATTGGCGTGGGATGAACCCACCCTTCGCTCCAACAGGGACAATTACGGAATTCTTGACGTTCTGGGCCTTTGCCAGACCAAGCACTTCTGTCCTGAAATCAGCAGGCCGGTCCGACCATCGCAACCCACCGCGAGCAATCATGCCAGCGCGCAAATGCACACCCTCCACCAAAGTCGAGTGAACAAATATCTCGGCATGTGGCACCGGTGCTGGAATACCTGGAACCTGTTTGCTGTTGATCTTCATGGCAAGAGCAATCGGTATATTGCCTTGCAAGGCTTCAAGACCAAAGAAGTTGGTTCTGACCGTCGCCATGATGGCACCAGCAATGTAACGGATGGTGCGATCATCATCCAGGCTTGGAACTGAAACCAGCAATTCTTCCAGCTTTTCAAGCACGCGTGCCTGCAGAATTTCGCGTTGCTGCAGGGTGCCTGCTTTTGGATAATCAGGTTGGAATCTGACATTGAACAGATCAATCAGCAGCCTTGTTATATCGCTATAGCGCAACAATGTTCGCGCAATTGAAGACAGCAAATACGCAAAGCCGGTCTGGCGCAAATAGCGCACAAACGCCCTGAGCACGCTGACTTCCTGCCAACTCAAGGACGCTGCCAGGACAAGCCCGTTCAACGCGTCACTATCGGCTTTTCTTGACCACACCGCAGAGAAACACTCTTCGAGCAGCTTGTAACTGGAAGGATCTATCGCCAACCCACCATCACGATTGAGCGCGACTTCATGAATGTACACGGCCTCAGCTTTACCACCGTCTTTCACCGGGTGAATGACATAGGTGTTTTCATCAAGCGCCCTTAGCCCCATATCCTCAAGCAAGGGCAGTCGGGCAGACAATGAAACTGGCGTTGCCAGATGAAATAGTTTCAACCGCGCAGCACCATGATCACCAATTGGTCTTGCAAACTCGATACTGGTGCTTGCCTTTTCATTCAGTGACTCGATTACATTTATGTCTGCCAATGCATCCTGGACACCATGCGCATCACGATAGGCAGCGGGGAAAGCGCCAGCATATCGTGCGGCTATCGCACTTGCTTCAGCCTTGCCGTTCAACTTTACCAACGCATCAGAAAGCTCATCTGCCCACCCACGCGTTGCTTCAACGATTTCGCGCTCAAGCTTCGCTGGATCAGGCAATGCATCTGCTGAAAGACCCAGTGATATAATATAACGGACCCGTACCAGCGTGCCTTCGCCAAAGTCCGGCATGAATTCCAGAATTTTACCTCTGTATTTCGCTTCCAGAATATTGCCTGCCTTTTCCCGAAGCTCTGACGAAAATCTGTCTCTCGGGAAAAAGACATATGCAATCACATAGCGTTGAAACCGATCTACTCTAATGAAAACCCTGGTACGTGGACGCTCCTGAAGTCGCCACATACCCATTGCAAGCGGTGCAAGTTGTTCGGACTCGATCTGGAACAAGTCATCACGCGACATCTTCTCAAGAATGCTCAAAAGCCCCTTGCCGGAATGTCCACCCGGTGCAAGTCCACACAAGCTCACAACAGCTTCAATACGACGCCTCAGCAACGGTATGCTGCTGGCCGCTTGTGTATAAGCACTTGATGCAAAAAGCCCGACAATGCGCAGTTCTCCAATCACTTTGCCTGCGCTATCGAACTGGTAAAGCCCAACATAATCCATGACAACCGGTCGATGAATTCGCGACACAATATCGGATTTTTCGACAAGCAAGGCATAGCCGGACTTGTACAGGCTGGTAACACGACTGGCGGCGTTTTTAACCACCTTCTGCTTGTTCAATCTCAAGATACCAAGCGCCGAAGACGTATCGGCTACCATTTGGGAATCGCCATTTTTCTTGACCAAATGATATTGGCACATGCCCAGAAAAGTGAACTTGTTGTCCAGCAACCAGTTCAGGAAATCAATGGTTTCGCTGATAATCGCCGTGGGTAAGGGCGAGGCTTCTCCACGCAGCTGTTCAATGCTTTTTTCCACTACGCGCTGCATGGGTTTCCAGTCCAGGACCGCAGCCCGAACCTCATCCAGAATACTTTGCAAATCTGCCAGAAGGCTTTTTGGATTCAAGCTGGCAGCGAGGCCGTCAAGATGAATATGTATGTAGCTCTCGCTCAGGAACTGACCATCGGACTGCTTGACCTTGCCTATATCCATGAGCTTGCCGTTCTTGTCCCTGGTACAACTCAGTATCGGGTGTAGCACAGTCAAGACAGTCAGGCCGCGTCGTGTCAGCTCATTAACGACAGAATCTACCAGAAACGGCATGTCATCGTTCAGGATTTCAAGCACACTGCGATGAGCCAACGCACCTGTTTCACTGACATGATCTACAAGTCGAATTTTAACGATGCCTGGTGTTTTGGTTTCGATAAATGCACTGGCCATACCAACCAGAACAGCAATGTCTGTAGACTTCAGTCCTTCAAGATCCTCTTCCGCAGCTTCCTGAAACAGCTTCTTGCGTAAAGTTTGCTGCCAGGCCCAGCTTTCTTTTTGAGCTTTCAATCCATTTTTGCGGGGCTTGACTGGAGTAGACTTTGACATTGTTTCTCACCAGGTTTTGCTATGTTTGCTTGGTCTGCATAGTCTAATAACAGCTACATGACCATGTAACGACAAATCAGGGCGACAAGCCATCCAAAAAAGGAGAATAGAAATGGGTAATACCAAAAAACCAGTTACTGCACTAACTTTGGATAGGATTGATGAGCTGAATGTGGAGCAGAAGGCGTATTTCAAAAAATGTGAAGAAAAGCTGGGTTTTGTGCCAAATGTTCTGCAAGCCTATGCTTTCTCATCAGTCAAGCTCCAGGCCTTTGCCGATATGTACAATGATCTGATGCTGGCCGATTCCGGTCTCACCAAACTGGATCGGGAATTGATTGCTGTAGCTGTGTCGAGTGTGAACCAGTGTTATTACTGCCTGACCGCACACGGGAGCGCTGTTCGTCAGCTTTCAGGAAAGCCTGAACTGGGTGAGCAAATGGTGATGAACTTTCGAGCTGCAGAACTGAGCCAACGCCAGATGGCAATGCTGACCTTCGCAGACAAGCTCACTCGAACCCCACACGCCGTTGTAGAAATAGACCGAGATAATCTCAGATCTGCGGGCTTCACCGACCGAGAGATCTGGGACATTTCGGCCATAGCCAGCTTCTTCAATATGTCAAACCGGATGGCAGCAGCTGTGGACATGCGGCCCAATGATGAGTATCACGCGCAGGCCCGTTAAAATTACGGGTCAGCACAACAAGTCAATCATTCATTATCAGGGCCAGCCCTTCCATGGCATTCGACCATCAGACCCGGCGCACATTTGCCATCATCTCGCATCCTGATGCCGGCAAAACAACATTGACCGAAAAACTATTGCTGGCAGGTGGTGCCATACGGCAGGCAGGAGCCGTGAGAAGCCGTGGTGAACAGCGAAGGGCTCGGTCTGACTGGATGAAGATCGAACAGGATCGCGGCATCTCGGTAACAAGCTCGGTCATGACCTTCGATTATAACGGCCATACCTGCAATTTGCTGGACACGCCAGGCCACGAAGATTTTTCCGAAGACACTTACCGCACACTCACCGCTGTTGATTCAGCCATCATGGTCATTGATGCTGCCAAGGGAATTGAAAGCCAGACCCGCAAACTGTTCGAAGTTTGCCGCTTGCGCGATATCCCGATCATCACCTTCATCAACAAGGTGGACCGGGAAGGTCGCGACGGCTTTGAGCTGCTGGACGAAATTCAGGAAACCCTCGCGCTGGATGTTGCTCCCGTCATCTGGCCCATTGGCATGGGATCTGATTTTCATGGCTGCTATGACCTGCGCAATGGTGCGTTTGCTCACGCATCTAGACGTGGCGGCCCGTTTGATGAAATGATGCAGATGGATAATCCCGAGGATCTCGCTGTTCGTGCCGGCGTGCCAGACCATATTGTTGCATCCTCGTCAGAAGCCATCGAACTGGCGCAAGCAGGTTATGCCGCATTTGATCACGCATCATTTCTGGAAGGCCATTTGACACCTGTTATTTTTGGCAGTGCACTTAATGGCTTCTCGGTTCAACAATTGCTCGACCTTGTCATTGAGTTTGCACCCTCACCTCGTCCCAGCCCCGGCGAACCGCGTACCGTCATGCCGGATGAAGACAAGGTGACGGGTTTCATTTTCAAGGTCCAGGCGAATATGGACAAAAACCATCGCGACCGTGTTGCCTTCTTGCGCATATGCTCAGGCCATTTCAAGCGTGGCATGAAATTGAAGCAGGTTCGCAGCGGCAAGGACATCCTTGTGCACAGCCCAATCTTCTTTCTCGCCCAGGATCGCGAGATCGCGGAGGAAGCAGGCTCTGGTGATGTGATCGGGATTCCCAATCATGGCACAGTGCGTGTGGGTGATACCTTTACAGAAGGTGAGACTTTGCGATTTACCGGATTGCCAGCCTTTGCACCGGAGGCCTTGCGCCGCGTTCGCCTTGGGGACATGACACGGGTAAAGCAATTGCGTGCAACGCTTGAAGACCTTTCTGAAGAAGGCCTGATCCAGGTGTTTCAACCCGAGGTCGGTTCGCAATGGATCGTTGGCGTTGTTGGTATATTGCAGTTGGATGTGCTGGCATCAAGGGCAACTCAGGAATATGGCATCTCGCTCGAGTTTGAGCCTTCGCCTTACGAAATGGCACGCTGGGTTTCGTCCGATGTTCCTTCCGCGTTGAGCACGTTCAGGGAGCGCAATAGGCTTGCCATGGCAACAGACCGTGATGGCAGTGCTGTATTTCTGGCCAAGGGTTCATGGGAACTTGATCACGCAGCGAAAACCTATCCCGATATCAGGTTCTTGCGAACCAAGGAGCTTCAGTAAGTTCGCTGATTTTGGAGCGGGCGATGAGATTCGAACTCACGACCCCAACCTTGGCAAGGTTGTGCTCTACCCCTGAGCTACGCCCGCATCCATAATGTGAGATGACCTGAGGCCCTCTCCGAGTGGCGTTATATTGCGCAAGCCGAACTTAAATGCAATAGCTCAAACACGACAAAATGCATCACTGGACCAAATAGAAAACACGGCAAGCAAATGACTGTCACCTGCAATGATCTCATGAACCACTTTAGCGATCTTGGCATCTCGATCATTAAGACAGATCACCCTCCCGTCTTCACAGTTGAAGAAGCCAGAGCTTTGCGAGGCGAGATTCCAGGTGCACATTGCAAGAACCTTTTTCTGAAAGACAAGAAAGGGGTGCTTTGGCTCGTGGTTTGCCTTGAGGAAGCCAGGGTTGACCTTAAGTCATTGCCTGACAAGATTGGCTCGGCCAGGATCTCATTTGGAAGTGCTGAGCTGCTTCGAGAGGTGCTCGGTGTAGAGCCTGGATCAGTGACCCCATTTGCCTTGGTAAACGATGGAAAATTGAGGGTAAGAATAGTACTACAAAGGGAAATGATGGAATATGAACAGGTGAATTACCACCCACTTGTGAACACAAGTACGATCACATTATCACCTTCAGACCTTTTGGTGTTCATTGCATCTTGCGGACATGAACCAATTATTGTTTCGATGTAATTCTATCCAGCCTGCTCAAACAGCAAGCTACGGTTTGCAATTGGAACCTGCCGCAACCATGTTAAATCTGTGTTTAGTAACAGGAACAGAAAGAGCATTATGACGAACGAGACTTTCTCAATGGGCACCTCATTCAATACCAGCAGTGAGCCTTCAGATAAGGTTGCGCACGCCATCATCAAGGATACCGACACGCGAAATTTTGTCACCGATGTCATTGATGCATCCAAATCTGTTCCTGTAATTGTGGACTTCTGGGCGCCATGGTGCGGCCCATGCAAACAACTCATGCCGATGTTGGAAAAAGTTGTCACCGAAGCAGGCGGCAAGGTGCTGATGGTAAAGGTAGATATCGATACCAATCAACAACTTGCACAGCAAATGCGGATTCAGTCTGTACCTGCCGTGTTTGCCTTTGCAAATGGTCAGCCAGTAGATGGCTTCATGGGTGCCTTGCCTGAATCTGAGCTGCGTTCCTTTGTCAACAAACTGATATCTACCCATGGATCACAGGTTCAGCAGGTAGATGATCTCCTGAGCGCTGGTGACATTGCCATGGAAGAAGGCAATTTCCCCGTGGCAGCACAAAACTATGATGCCGCTTTGGAATTGGATGCAGGCAATACTCGGGCACTTGCTTCGATGGTCAAGGTACATATCGCAGTTGGTGATATCGAAGGGGCGAACCAGATCATTGGTTCAATTCCGCAAACCCTGATGGAAGACATCAATATCAAGGGCGCACTGGCGGCTCTTGAAGTTGCAGAAACTCCATTTGATAATTCTGAAATTCTGAAGCTACAGGACGCAATAGAAAAAGACGCAAATGATTTCCAGTCTCGTCTTGATCTGGCAGTTGCGTTGAATGCAGCTGGAAGAAGTGATGAGGCTCTTGATCATCTGATGTGGATTATTGAAAAAGACCGCGCATGGAACGATGAGGCTGCCCGCAAGAAATTGCTGGTTTTCTTTGAAGCCTGGGGTCCAACGCATGAGTTAACTTCTTCCGGGCGTCGACGTTTGTCGTCCATTCTATTTTCTTGACCCAAGGCAGGAGTTTCACTTGAGCGGTAGTATTTCAAGTTTCAAGTCAGTGGCGGATTTACCAACCATTTTACCTATTTTCCCGTTGCCTGGCGCCCTTTTGTTGCCAAACGGTGACTTGCCTTTGAACATATTTGAGCCACGCTATTTGCAAATGGTGGCCAAGGCCCTGTCCGGCAATCGACTGATTGGCATGATACAACCGCGTGACATTGAATCTGAGCTTGATCTTCTCGGTCAATCAAACTCTGGCGAGCTTTATACTGTTGGTTGCGTTGGCCGCATCACTTCTTTTGTGGAAGCTGACCAGGGGCAAGTCCAGATAATCCTGACCGGAGTTTGCCGTTTCAGGATGATGGAAGAAATTCATGATGGCGCACCTTTCAGAAGTGTACAGGCAAGTTATGATGAATTTGCCGTCGACATGACTGATGAAGATGCCACAGTGGGACAAGATCGCGAGTTGCTTCTAAACAGTATTGAACGCTTCTTGGATGCGCGATCAATCAGCGCTGACTGGGACGAGGTTCGCGAAGCCTCAACATCCACACTCGTCAACATGTTGACAATGATTGGATCTTTCAGTTCCGGCGAAAAACAGGCTTTGCTCGAAGCTAGCGATCTTCATGAGCGAACACGCACGCTTATGGCACTAACTGAGATGGCAGTTGCCTCAACCAATGAGACAACGAAACGGATTTTACAATGATGACAAATCAAATCGAAAATCAGGAGCTTTCCAAAATCGATAATGATGAAATGCCTTCAACGCGCAAAGCGAGTAACAAGCTTCTTGAGATGCTGGTATGCCCACTCACCCATTGTGCATTGCAGTATGACCGGGAAAAGCAAGAGCTTATTTCAGACAGGGCGCAACTAGCCTTCCCGATCAGGGATGGCATACCCATCATGCTTGTCGAAGAAGCGCGGTCACTTGATGACTGATAATGCCAAAGAACAAGTTTGGGTTGAGGAAATCAGGCTGATTGATGCCGGCAAACAACTTTCAGTAACCTTTGACACTGGAGAGAATCACAAACTGACTTCCGAGTATTTGCGCGTTGAAAGCCCTAGCGCAGAAGTCCAGGGCCATGGTGCAGATCAAAAGATATGCGTCGGTGGCAAACAGTCCGTGTCGATTATCAAGATTGAACCTGTTGGCAATTATGCCATCCGGCTAACTTTTGATGATATGCACTCTACTGGCATTTATAGCTGGGATTATCTGGCCAGATTAGGTCGTGAGCACGACTCCATCTGGAAAACCTATCTTGAACGGCTCGAGCGCGAAGGCAAGTCACGTCAGCGATAAGTAGTGATCTTCAAAGGGGTTCACCACTCATCAGTTTCGGTTGCCTGCCTGTTGTACCAGCTGCCCGATCCATAAAAAACGACTTTACGGGGCGAGCCTGATCAACAAGCTTTAAGCCTGCCCTTCTAATGGAAATGAGAGGCGTGTTGTCATTTGAAAATAATCGATTAAGTCCATCGCATGCCGCCGCAATCATGATTGTGTCCATGCGTCGCCATTGTTCGTAAGTATCAAGGGCTGACTGCCCGCCATAATCGAGTCCCAGTCGCACCTGCTCCATGACACATTCAGTCAATGCCGCGATATCTTTCAAGCCAAGATTGAAACCAAGCCCTGCAATAGGGTGAACGATATGTGCAGCATCTCCAATCAAGGCAAGTCGTGAAGCAGTAAACTGTTTGGCTAACTGAAACGATAGAGGCCAGGAAGCATACTGGCTCATTATCTGTATTTCTCCCAGATGATTTCCTAACCGGGTCTTGAACTCAGCCAGAAACTCTTCTTTCGGAAGCGTCATAAGCCATTCTGCTGTTACAGTATTCTCAGTCCAGACGATAGAGGAACGATTTCCAGTAAGTGGAAGAACAGCAAAAGGGCCAGCTTTTCTAAAGTATTCTTCGGCACAGCCTTCATGTGGTTTTTCATGCGCAATAGTCATGGCAATGCCTGACTGTCCATAGTCCCAACCAATGACATCTATACCTGCTGTTTGACGCATGTATGATGCCTTTCCATCGGCTGCCACGACCAGTGACGTTCGAAGTGTCTGCCCTGTTGACAAGGTTATCTCAGCAGAGTTTGCCTGAATTTTCTGTCCTGTGACTTTTGTGTCTGTCATGACACAAATATTTGGCGCCGCAAGTATCTTCATTACAAGAGCTTGCATGATAACTGAATTTTCAAGCATCCAGGCAGATACAGTGCACTCATCATGATCAGATAAAAAGCTCAATAGTGCCGGGCGTGATTGGATTGTATCGTCACTATCAGTCACTTTTATTCGTGTGAATGGTTGCGCTTGTTTGGAAATGATCTGCCAGATACCGATGGCCTCTAGCATCGCACGTGAACCGCTGGTAATTGCTGAACCTCTGGGGTCACGTGAAAAGTCACGCTCCGTGTATGATGGGCCTGCGTCAATAACCACGACATTTAATGGACTGGACAAATGATCCCCGGACAAGGCAAGTGCGCATGCAAGCCCGGTTAGCCCACCGCCAACAATTACAACGTCTGGTACTGATGGTGTCTTCAATTGAAGTGATTACCTTTAAACGAAATTGACAGCAGAATATGAGTGATCAATGAAAGCTGAATATCAAGAAGTACTCACCAGTTTCGATCTCGAGAGGATAGATGACAACCTGTTTCGTAGTCGCAGTCCGAATTTCGGATGGAAACGAATTTACGGCGGTCTTCTTATTGCACATGCATTGAAAGCAGCAGAGCTGACAATTGAAGACTTGAACCGGAAGGTTAATTCCCTGCACGGTTATTTTATTCGTCCAGGTAGCACAAGTGAGCCACTCACACTATCAGTTGAACACTTGCTGGATGGGAGAACCATATCAAATCGCCGAATAACAATTTTGCAAGATAACAAGACCGTGTTTACCGCGCAGTGCTCATTCCGAACTCAAATGTCCGGGTTTGTTCACCAGCCTGCATTTCCGGTGGCTACTGATCCAGAATGCTTGAAAAATGATGCTGAAATTGCCGATGAGAACGAGGGTTTATTGGCTGAGAGCACACTGAAATATCTAAGACGGAAAAAGATTTTTGAACTGCGTCCAGTCAACCCCGAAGAATTCTTACGGCCTCATCCTGATAACATGTTTCAAGGTTTGACCTGGGTAAAACTGAGGTCTGGCGATAAACAACCGCATGAACACACCGATGCACTTATGGGTTATTTGTCGGACATGACGGTTCTGAATGCCAGTTTACCTCCACATGGCCGTAATTTTTTCGACCCCGAGATGATTATGGCCAGTCTTGACCACACAATCTGGTTTCACAAACGGACAGACTGGACTGACTGGATTTTGCTCTCACATGAAGCAATGGGAAATGATGGTGGCATGGGCCTTGGTCGAGTGAACATCTTTTCTCGCAGCGGAGATCTACTTGCAACGGTAATGCAACAAGGATTGATTCGTCTTCATAATTGAATAAAAATTAGGCATTTATATTATAGTGATTTATTTTTAGGCAGATAATTTGCATCTATGATTCCGACTCAGAAATAATGCTTAATTATATCAGCACCTTAATCTGCCGGTTGAGTCTGGCACAAACCTTGTAATGCATTTTCATGACGCCGCCTACAGAACGTAGGCAGCGACTGGCAACAAGGGAGATGCACATGAAATATATCATCTCGATCATCAAGCCCCATCGTCTGGAGGAAGTGCGAACTGCGCTGGCCGCAATTGGTGTTGAGGGAATGACGGTCAGTGAGGTCAAGGGACACGGACGCCAAAAAGGCCACACGGAGATCTACCGTGGAGCTGAGTATGAAGTGTCATACCTGCCGAAAATCAAGATCGAACTCGCACTTGAGGACAAACAGGCACTCAAAGCCATTGAAGCAATTACCATGTCGGGTCGCACTGGTCAGATTGGTGACGGCAAGATTTTTGTTATGAACCTGGACAGCGCGGTGCGGATACGTACAGGCGAGTCTGGCGACGATGCATTGTAGGGGTACAACAACATGAAATTACTTCATAAACTGGTTTTATCAGGGGCGCTAGCAGCAAGCATGGCAATAGGGGGAAACTCTGCATTAGCACAAGATGCGGCTCCGGCTGTATCACCTGAGACTGTCTACATTTTCAACACATTGCTGTTTCTCATCGGTGGTTTCCTTGTCATGTTTATGGCTGCTGGTTTCGCCATGCTGGAAGCAGGTCTGGTGCGCTCCAAGAACGTTTCAATGCAGTGTCTGAAAAACATTACTCTCTATTCAGTGGCAGGTATTGTTTACTGGGTGGTCGGCTACTCGCTCATGTACACCAATGTTGATGGTGGCTTCATGGGCACATTTGCAGCCTATAGTTTCGACGAAGTGGGCAAGTTTGCCACCGGTGATGACGGGGCGATAGCAAGCTACGCAACATCATCTGACTGGTTCTTCCAGATGGTGTTTGTTGCAGCAACAGCTTCAATCGTTTCAGGAACCCTGGCTGAGCGTATCAAACTTTGGCCATTCCTGATCTTCACAATTTTTCTGACAGGACTGATATATCCAATCGCCGGATCCTGGAAGTGGGGGGCTGGCTGGTTGGCGTCAGGTGCTGATGCAAGCTGGATCAAGGATACGGTTGGTGCTGAGTTCCAGGATTTTGCCGGATCAACAATAGTTCATTCTGTTGGTGGCTGGGCTGCCTTGACAGGTGCTCTTATATTAGGAGCCCGAGCCGGTAAATACCAAGGCGGCAAAGTCAATCCAATGCCAGCCTCCAACATCCCACTCGCCACATTGGGCACTTTCATTCTTTGGCTGGGCTGGTTTGGGTTTAACGGTGCTTCACAGCTTGCGATGGGTTCTGCCGCTGACATCACCTCAGTATCCAACATTTTTGCAAATACAAATCTTGCAGCTGCTGGTGGTGTAGTCAGTGCTGTTGTGTTGACGCAAATCATCTATAAAAAGGTGGACGTGACCATGGCTCTCAACGGCGCTCTTGCCGGGCTTGTATCAATTACAGCCGAACCTCTTGCACCCTCGCCATTGGCTGCAATTCTGATAGGGGCAGTAGGTGGAGCCATTGTGGTGTTTGCCGTACCACTACTTGATAAGCTGAAAATTGACGACGTGGTAGGTGCCATACCAGTTCATCTGTTTGCAGGCATCTGGGGAACTCTTGCTGTTCCTCTCACAAACTCGGACGCTACATTCGGTGCGCAAATCGTGGGTATTGCCTCATACGGCCTGTTCGCAGCTGTATGTTCCGCAATAGTATGGCTGATACTCAAGGCAACGATAGGTATCAGGGTGAGCGCGGAAGATGAGATGATGGGTCTAGACAAGGCTGAGGTCGGCGTTGAGGCTTATCCTGAGTTTAGCCGCGGAGGTTCTGCTCTGTAGTAAACTCAAATTCAGATCATGATTATCTGAAACCACTGATCTCAAGAATTGAAAGCCCTGGAAAGCAAACGCTTCCCGGGGCTTTTTTACATCCAACCGCAACCAAAACTTAACGAGGTCTTAACCATGTCTCGGTCAAACTAAGCACATGAATTTTTTCACCAGCACTTGTTGAAACAGTGCTGCCCTTTCTGCTTGACCGGAATTACCT
>JBAUGO010000167.1:0-2243 GCA_049679775.1 Anderseniella sp. | reverse complement strand
AGCAGGAAATGAACAAATTGTGCCCCTTCAAAATAGCTTTGATAGGAGGTCTCGGTGAAAACAAGCATGCCAACAACACCAATCACGGCCAGCAGGACTGGATTGAGAAGTGGGTTCTTGTTCATTTTTTCATAGATCGCTGATGCTACCTGAAAAGCGACCAGTGTCATGGTCAGATATAACAGTGGGCTGGCCGATAAATAGACCCATATGTCTTTGAGGTCGCTCATGGCAAAGGCGCTTTCGACAGCCATTTCATCATGAAAGCCGTGACAATGATGGTGGCCAAAGTACTGATGACAAGCGCGGCTGTGACCGCCAGCCAGTTCTCCTCCAGCAAACGGAAATGCAGCATTACACCGACACCAGCAGGAACAAACATCAAGGACAGATGCCGAAGCAGGACATCGGCCGTTATTGCCATATTGTCCGATATGCCCTTGCGCAGTGTCAGATAGATGAACAGCAAGACCATGCCGATCACCGGACCTGGCACTGGTAGTTTCAACCCTGCGGAGGCAAGCTCACCCGCAAGCTGGCAGACAAGAATGAGGGTCAGGGAATTGAGCATGGTGGGGCAGTTCTTGAATGGACGCGTGAATATACACAGTGCGCACAACACCTGCACTAGTCAACTCACCATCATCCTGCTACCTGCTGGCTCATGGACTGGTCACCTGAAATCATCGCGCTTATCGCAGTCACCTTTGTTGCTGCAGGCTTCGTCAAGGGCACGATAGGGCTTGGCTTGCCAACGGTGACACTGGCTGTTCTGACCTTGCCACTGGGGCTCAAGACAACATTGGGCATTCTGGTTTTACCGCTGCTCATTACCAATATCTGGCAAGGGCTGACAGGGCCCTATCTGAAACAGATCATCACCCGGTTCTGGCCGTTCCTTCTGAGCGCGATTGTCAGCGTGTGGTTTGGCGTCAAGGTCTTGAACACGACCAGGCCAGACTATCTCGTCGCGCTGCTGGGTATCATCCTGATCCTGAACTCACTGATCTCGTTTACCAAATACCGTACACCCGCGCCTGCACCAGAGCGCGAAAAAATCTGGTCGGTGCTGTGTTCTGGCCTTGGCGGATTGATGTTTGGCATGACCGGCAATTTCATCGTACCGGGCATCCTGTTTCTGCAGGCACTCGGGCTGAAGCGCGACATGATGGTCCAGACGCTTGGCGTGACGTTCGTGACCATATCCACCACGCTCGCGGTCTCATTGACATCAAGGTCAATGATGACGGGTGACATGACGCTTGTATCAGCCGCGGCCCTGGCACCTGCCTTCCTGGGGCTATGGCTCGGCACCCGCTATCGCAACTCCATCTCCGAGGAGCAATTCCGCAAACTGTTCTTTGCAGGCTTGCTTGTCATCGGCAGCTCGTTATTGTTTGGGGCAATCAGGAACTTGTGGGGCGGGTAAATCACAATGCCTGCCTGAACAACTGCGCATAGTCTTGCGCCGTGACAGGGCGAGGGTTGGTGCGATGGGCAAGGTCTGTCAGCGCGTGCGGCACAAAGTCTGCGATCATGTCTTCGCTGACACCCATTGATCCAAGCCCCTTGGGCAAGCCGATCTCGGCATTCATCACCTCGATCGCAGCAGCAATATCAGCGCCCTCTTTCAACCCCATGGCAGCGCGCAGGCGTTGGTACTTTTCCTCACACCCCTTTTCGTTGAAGCGCAATACAGCCGGCAGGATAACCGCGTTCAGCGTTCCATGGTGGAGCTTCAAATCCTCGCGACGGCCAATGGCATGGCTCATGGCATGAACACTGCCAAGTCCCATGGTGAAGGCATGTGCCCCTTCTGCCGACGCCATCATCATTTCCCAGCGCGCGGACTTGTCAGAGCCTTCCTTGACCGCCTTGACAATATTGCGCCATCCCCGCCACAACCCGTCCAGCCCGATACCATCTGCTGGCGGATTTACGGTTGGTGTCAGGAATGCCTCGATGCAATGAGTAATGGCGTCCATACCAGTTGCAGCGGTCAGCAAGGGCGGCAGTCCCAATGTCAGGTCAGGATCGCAAATGGCCACAGAGGGGATGAATTTTGGATTGCCGAAAGTCAGCTTGCGTCCGTCATCCATGATGATGACCATGCCGAGAGACACTTCAGACCCGGTTCCCGATGTGGTAGGCACCGCGATCACCGGTGCGATTTGTGTGACCTGCTTGTTGCCCCCGGCCAATGGATCAAACTTTGATAATGGCCCACCAGAACCCGCCAACAA
>JBAUGO010000166.1:0-5162 GCA_049679775.1 Anderseniella sp. | reverse complement strand
AAATCATCAAGGTCGGACAACAGATATGCCTGAAAATGCTTCGGGCGGTATTCATTGGCCTGAGCTACGGGTGGGCAAGGCTTGCCCGCAAGTGCGGCCTCACGGTCAAACAGGTAGAATTCCAACTCAACTGCTGCAACGGGTGTCATTTCAAGTTCCGAGAAGCGATCGATGACGTTTTCCAGAACATTGCGTGGTTCAGCGATCGAACGCGTGCCGTCAAGCTCACGCATGGTCGTGATGAACTGTGCTGAGCCTCCATCCTCAATCCACGGTACAGGTTTCAATGTACCAGATACTGGCCACACAATGCGGTCAGCATCACCGTCCTCCCAGACAAGGCCTGTGTCTTCCACGTCTCGCCCGGTCATGTCGAGGCTGAGAATGGAACCTGGCATAAAACGGCCATTGCGATAAGCGGCGATAACTTCTTCCCGGCGCAAGTGTTTGCCGCGCTGTACCCCGCACAGGTCAGTAAAGATCAAATGAAATGATTGAACTTTCGGGTTTGCTGCCAGAAAGGACTCAGCCTCAGCTAGAGCTGATGGGAACGGTGATGGCATGTTTGTCTCCAGGTCAGGCCGGGTGTGTAAGTTCACTGAGGCAGGCATCCAGTGTACTTAGCAACTTGTCAATATGGGATTGAGTTGTCGCAGGACAGATCAGTAGCATGTTGTGAAACGGTGTGATCAGGACACCCCGATTAAGCATGTAATGATGAATGGCGACATCCACCGGATTGTGAATAATTTTCCTGGCCTGCGAACCATTGCGCGGTCTTTCAGGTGCGCACATGAATTCAACACGGGCGCCAACCCTAACGACATGCCATGGGACATTATGTTTGGTTATGAGTTCGGCAATACCTGTTTCCAGTTTCTGTGCCAGCTTGATCAAAGGAGCAAAAGAAGCATCGGTGAAATAATTTTCCAGAACGGCTCGCATGGCCGCCAATTGCAACGCGGACCCGGACAAGGTTGTGCCGATACCGCTGTAGCCATAATCTGATCGCCCGGTTTGGTAAGTTCGAATACGCGCTCCAAATTCAGAAGACACGCCATAAACGCCCGCTGGTACACCTCCAGCTAATGGTTTGCCCAGCACGATGGCATCTGGTTCCAGGCCTTCAGCTCGGGTATAGCCACCTGGTCCTGAAGACAAGCAATGGGTTTCGTCAATGACGAGCAAGGTACCGTTACGTCGTGTCAATTCACGCAAGGCATCATGATAGCCAGGTTCTGGCAGAACCATGCCAACATTGGTCATAACCGGTTCGGCAAGTACACAGGCAACGGTTTCATCTTCAAGCGCTGCCTCAAGGGCTGCAAGATCATTGAACTCAATCATGCGGGTGAATTGCGCCAGATCACGCACTTCTCCGATAAGGGCCGGGCTGCTGACGGCCTTGCCATCCTGCAGTGTAACAAATGTGTCTTCGACCGCCCCATGATAACAGCGGTTAAACACCAATATATTGGGCCTGCCGGTTACCGCTCGGCACCAGCGCAAGATTGCACGATTTGCATCGGATGCGGTTGCCGTAACCTGCCAGAACGGCATACCAAACCGGTCCGCAAGCAATTCACCCACCACGCCGGCATCGGTAGAAGGCAGCATGGTCGTCGTGCCACGAGTAACCTGATGAGCGATTGCCTTAACGACGGGTTCTGGCGAGTGGCCAAACATGGCGCCTGTGTCGCCAAGGCAAAAATCTGCATAGGTATTGCCATCAATGTCAGTAAGGGTGGCACCATCTGCCTTGTCTATAATCAACGGAAATGCGGTTTCCCAATCGCTCATCCACAGCATTGGCACACCGTTTAGCCAATGCCTTGAGTTTTTCTCTGCCAAAGCGGCCGATTTGGAATTGCGCTGCCGAAACAGAGCATTCTCGCGCTCCAGCATGGCATGAATGGAATTTTCTGAGATCAATTGAGCGCTCCAGGATTATAGCAGAGCATTCGATTAGCACACTCACCATGGTGGCTGACAACCACAATCTGAAATGTGTTGACCCAAGACAATCTGGCAATATGACTTGCTGCTCGCTGGCATCTTGCGTCACTGAAAGAATGCTGTAGTACGATAGATATAAACCTAATTTATTCAATGAGGTGAAAACATGAGCCGTACAGTGTTTGTCAATGGAGAGTACTTGCCTGAAGGCGAAGCGAAAGTATCAATCTTTGATCGAGGCTTTGTATTCGGTGATGGCATCTATGAGGTGGTGCCTGTCATTGGTGGCAAGATGTTTGACAAGGCAGCTTTTCTTGAACGCCTGAAACGGTCGCTTGCGGAGTTGCGCATTGATATGCCGATGAGTGAAGCTGATTATTTGTCCATGCATGAAAAGCTGATTGAGCTGAACGGTATTGATGAAGGTGGTGTTTATTCACAGATTACCCGGGGCGTTGCAGACCGTGATTTTGCGTTTCCTGCCGCTGGCACCAAGCCTTCTGTTGCCGCCTTCACAATGAAGAAGTCCTTGCTCGACAATCCGAATGCGCGCACTGGGGTAAAGGTAGTTACGGTTGAAGACATTCGTTGGAAACGTCGGGACATCAAGTCCATTGCCCTTCTGGGGCAAGTGATGGCCAAGCAGCAGGCGGCTGAAAAGGGTGCCTTTGAGGGATGGATGGTTGAGGACGGTCATGTGACCGAAGGAACCTCATCAACCGCTTACATCGTGAAAGACGACACCATCATAACCCGGCCATTGTCCAACTCCATATTGCCTGGCATCCGCCGCAAGGTGATCAAACAACTTTGTGCCGATCATGGCGTGAAGCTTGAAGAACGGCTTTTCACCGTTGAGGAAGCACTGGCTGCTGATGAGGCTTTCCTGTCATCGGCTACAACGCTGGTCATGCCAATAGTCGAGATTGACGGTCAGATGATTGGCGGCGGGCAACCGGGTCCAGTGGCACGCAAGATGCGCGATTATTATATTGCGGCTGTCAAGCAGGAGATTGGCAACGCCTGACGATATTACTCAGGGCCAAGGAACGGGTTGCGGTAGAGCTGGCCGTGGGTTTCCACACCAACCTCAATGATGCAGTCTTCCTTTGGTTGCGCCACGCACATAAGGATATAGCCCGCTTGTGACTGGCGTTTATTCAAGGCTGTTCCCTTGGGCTGGCGCACCGAGCCTGACACAAGCTTGCCGGCGCAAGTGATGCATCCACCATAGCGACAGGCAATCGGCACCGGGATGTCTGCTGCCTCGCAGACATCGGCAATGTTTTGACCATCCCTGACATATAATTCACGGCCGCCGCGATTGGCGACCGTGATTTTGTGGTGTTTCGTTGCAGTCATGGTTTTCGGAACAAGGCCCGTAACATGAGCATCAGGTGCCGCCATACAGATGCGTCAGGCACCTCTCTGGCTGCATGAGGCGGGATACAGCAACACATTGGTGTCACAACCAGATATCGGACGTCACATCACCGCCGGGATAGCGCATTTCGTGCGCGCGCGATGGCCCGTTCGGCTCTTTTCCAAAGTCGACCACAAAGTCCGGGTTGATCGACATGCCACCGTTTTCGGTGTCGCAATCAATCATGAACATCTGGCCACCCTTTTCCTTGATACCGGGATAGAACTGGTTGTCCCAAGTGGAAAACAGCGATGTGGTGGCGTAGAGGCGCTTGCCGTCAAGTGACAGCTGAATCATCTGCGGTGCACCATGGACCTCGACCCCGTTGACCGTTGGAGCTTTGCCCAGCAGTCCACCAATCCACACCTGACCGGTCAGCTTCGGTTTGGACAGGTCAGTGATGTCATACTGGCGCAAATCGCCATGCAACCAATTTGCAAAATAAAGATACTTGTCATCCATCGAGATCAAGATGTCGGTGATCAGTGATGGCATCGGCACGGGAAAGCCTTCAACGTCGATAGTTGGAATATCGATGACCTTCTCGATCTCGAAGTCGCCCTTGTCTGTCTTCCACCAGCGAAACACGTTGGATGACAAGGTGGCTGCAAACATGCCTTCGTTTGATTCAGGATTGTGCAAGCCACGCACCTCGAGAGGGATCATGCCGTCTGCGCCCATGTCGATGGACTTGACGATCTTCTTGCCCTTGAAGTCCCAGAAATGGATGGACTGGCCATACTTGCCTGCGCCTACATCCCCCAGGTCAAAGCCTGGCATGAAGGTATTGGGAGCAGCCCATTCCGAGCTCACCATCATGTTGTGGCGGGGCTGATACCAGAAATCATAATTATAATTCATGCCGGTAATATCGTTTTCCCAGCGGCCGACAATTTCAAAATCCTCATTGATGTGGAGAAAGCCGCCAGGGGCATTTCCGTCAGCATCACCGAGCATGGAGATGATTATATCAGCACCGAGGCAATGAACCGTATGAGGTGCAGACAGGTTGGTTTTCTTCTTGATCTCGTCGCCTGATATCACCTTGTGCAGCTTTGGATTTTTAGCATCAGATGTATCAATGACATTGATGTTTGATGTACGTACACCCGGCATCAGAAGGTATTTGCGGGATTTCGATGAATCACTGTGACAACTCGAACAGGCATTCCATCCGGAGTGATGCAGTTCATCACCAACGATAGGCATTTCTGTTCGTGCAATTACAGACGAATAGGTCGGGCTGGAAGGATCGACATCTACCGTTGCCAGATAGTCCGGTTTTTCGATGCCGGTGCCGACATACAAAGCAACAGTATATAGAAGCTTTTCCCGACCTGATTTGATGGCCTCTGCAGGTGAGGCGTAACCTGGTCCGCAACATTGCTTGCTCATAGTCATTTCCTCCTGTTTTTTTTAGTGAACTGTATTCAATTACGAAAGCGATGTCGGTGTCTAGTCCATAAGGCTTGGCAGCCATGTGATGATGCCGGGGAAAACCAGCAAACCGGCAACTGTGATGACGTCAGCTACAAAAAATGGACCGATGCCGCGGAAGACATCCTGAAGCGGAATTTCCAGCGATTTACCCTCATCATCGGTAAGGTCTCTGCTGACCCCTGCCACTACGAAACAGTTGAGCCCTATAGGCGGGGTGATCAGGCAAATCTCGGCCATCTTCACAACTATGATCCCGAACCATATGGGATCATATCCAAGCGCAATGACGGCTGGATACACTACTGGTAACGTCAGTATCAGCATGCCAATGGCGTCCATGAAC
>JBAUGO010000165.1:0-2445 GCA_049679775.1 Anderseniella sp. | reverse complement strand
AAGGTGGACATGCCATTGTGGCGATGAATGTGCCGGCGGCTGATCCTGTTCATAAGGCAACCATTATTCCGCGTGGGCGGGCACTGGGCATGGTGATGCAGTTGCCTGAGGGCGACCGCTATTCAATGAAGCTCAAGCAAATGACGTCCCGTCTTGCCATCCTGATGGGGGGACGTGTGGCGGAAGAGCTGACATTTGGTCCGGAAAACGTCACATCAGGCGCACAGTCGGACATTGACCAGGCTACAAAGCTTGCTCGTGCCATGATCACCCAGTGGGGCTATTCGAAAGAGCTCGGTCTGGTCGCTTATGGTGACAACCAGGAAGAAGTTTTTCTGGGTCACTCTGTTGCGCGCCAGCAGAATGTTTCTGAAGAAACAGCCCGCAAGATCGATAACGAGGTCAAGCGTCTGGTTGATGATGGCTACAAGACCGCCAAGTCCATCCTGACCAAGAAGAAGAAGGATCTTGAAACACTTGCTCAAGGTCTTCTGGAATATGAAACCTTGTCCGGTGATGAGATCAAGGACCTGCTGATCGGCAAGCTGCCATCACGTGATGATGAGGACAACGGAAGACCCAAGGCCAAGCCTGGGTCATCTGTTCCTGTCACCAAGAAGAAAAAGGGCGGTGAAGGCACCGGTGATCTGGAGCCACAGCCTCAGATTTGACCAGTGCTTGAATATTGCACTAAATATCGGTCGGGCCTTCCAGATGTGAAGGCCCGACTATTTATCTTCATGTAGGTAGCAATGGCTGATTTTTTTATTCGCCCGTCAGGCCTTATCAGCGGCGCTGATGCACAGGCCGCCATTTCCGCAGGGAGTGGTTTGCCACTTGCAGGCGGCAAGGTGTGTTGGACACTTGCCATGGTCAGCGAAGATCGCGGGGGAAGCTGGACTGCCAGAAAAGTGCAGGCACTCAAAGCATCGCGAGATGATGAGGTTCGCAAGTGGCTTGATCGGTTGAGTGCTGCGCGCCCAGACATAGCCGGGCTCGGCATGGATGACTGCCATATCATGGGTATCGTCAACACAACACCTGACAGCTTTTCCGATGGTGGAGTCAACGAGGATGCAACAACTGCAATCTCCAACGCACGCGCCATGGCTGGGCATGGGGCGGTACTGCTGGATGTTGGAGGTGAATCCACCAGGCCTGGTTCAGACCCCGTCGAGGAGGCTGAGGAATTGCGCCGTGTTGAACCGGTCATTGCCGCGTTGGTCCGTGATGGCCTGAAGGTTTCCAGTGATACACGAAAGGCCTCCGTCATGCGTATAGCGGCCGATATGGGTGTCGCCATGATCAATGATGTCAGCGCCTTGATGTTTGATCCAGATGCAGTTCAGATCGCCAGGCAGGTTGGTTTGCCGGTCTGTCTGATGCATGCGCAAGGTGATCCCAAGACGATGCAAAAAGACCCCAGCTATGATAATGTGCTGCTGGATGTCTATGACTGGCTGGAAAACCGCATCGAAGCAGTCATTGCTGCTGGAATACCGCGTGACTTGATTATTGCTGATCCCGGCATTGGTTTTGGCAAGTCATTTGACCATAATCTGGAGCTTTTGTCAGGCTTGTCCCTGTTTCACGGGTTGGGCGTACCGGTGATGCTTGGTGCCTCTCGAAAAGGTTTCATAGGTGCCATAACGGGAGAGAAGATTGCTGCAAATCGACAGGCTGGCTCTGCTGCTGTTGCCATGATGGGGGCAATGGCTGGTGTGCAGTTTGTCCGGGTGCATGATGTTCGCGAAACTGCCCATGTATTGCGTATGTTGCGCGCGGTGAACGGTTGACAAGCTTGTGCCAAAATTTTGTCGAATACATGAGTTTTTAACGTGGCCTTAGCTACAATGATACAAAGTCGATGTGATCGCCTGTTGGTGATTTTCGGGAGGGAGCCAGGTTACATGAAAGAAAAGTTTTTTGGCACTGATGGCGTGCGTGGCACTGCCAACACCTATCCTATGTTGGCAGACACTGTATTGAAAATCGGCATGGCAACCGGTTCGCTTTATACGCGAGGCAGCCATCGCCATCGTGTTGTGATTGGCAAGGATACGAGACTATCCGGATATATGGTCGAGCAGGCATTGACCGCAGGTTTTCTGTCAGCAGGCATGGATGTGTTTTTGTTTGGTCCGGTACCAACACCAGCGGTTGCCATGTTGACCAGGTCAATGCGGGCGGATCTGGGTGTGATGATTTCAGCGTCGCACAATCCCTATCACGACAACGGTATCAAGATTTTTGGCCCAGATGGTTATAAATTGTCAGACGATCAGGAAGATGAAATACACAAACTGGTCAGCAACCCGGAAAGCATTCCACTGGCAGCTCCTGACAAGATCGGTCGCGCCAAGCGCATCGAGGATGCACAGGCCAGATATATCGAGTTCGTAAAAAGCTCATTTCCCAAAGACCTGACACTAGATGGACTGCGCA
>JBAUGO010000164.1:0-7836 GCA_049679775.1 Anderseniella sp. | reverse complement strand
GGATCGTGCACCAGTGCATTGATACCGTAATCACGAAGTTCACGTATGATATCAATGACCTTTGAGTTACGCAGATCAGGCACATTCTCCTTGAACGTTAGCCCCATCACAGCAACTCTGGGATTGCCCGCAAGTAGACCACGCTCGATCATCAGCTTGACCGTGCGTTGGGCAATATAGAGGCCCATCTCATCATTTATGCGACGCCCGGCTAGAATGACTTCGGGGTGATGACCTACCGCTTCAGCCTTGGCAGTCAGATAGTACGGGTCAACCCCGATGCAGTGCCCACCAACCAGGCCTGGCGTAAACTTGAGAAAATTCCATTTTGTGCCAGCAGCATCCAGAACATCCCTTGTCCTTATATTCATCTTGTCAAAAATCAGTGCAAGCTCATTCATCAGGGCTATGTTGATATCACGCTGTGTGTTTTCGATAACCTTTGCAGCTTCTGCAACCTTGATGGATTGCGCCTCATAAACCCCGGCCTCGATAATAGCTGAATAGGTAGACGAAACACGTCTTAAGGTCGCTTCGTCCTCGCCAGAGACAACTTTGACAATTTTTTCCAGCGTGTTGTTCTTATCGCCTGGATTGATGCGCTCTGGCGAATAGGCAAGCTTGAACTGACTGCGATCAAGCCCTGACAACTCTGTGAGAAGAGGCCCACATATCTCCTCTGTAACACCGGGATAAACCGTTGATTCAAAGACAACCACATTACCCGGCTTCAGCGTTGGTGCAATTGTGGCGCAAGCTTTTTTGATAGGGGTCAGGTCAGGTCGCTTATCCTCATCCACCGGTGTCGGTACCGTTACCACAAAAAAAGTAGCATCGTTGAGGCTTGCAGGATCAGATGAACATCGCAACCGACTTGCCTTTAAGGTCTTGGTTTCAACTTCTCCAGTCCAGTCTGTGCCATTGTTGATCGACTGGACGCGTTTTTCAAATATGTCAAAACCAATGACATGCGGGCATTTGCGCGCAAATGCTACCGCCAGGGGCAGCCCCACATACCCCAATCCAATAACTGCGATTTTCTCGTCAATCACATCTTGATCCAGCAATTCACTCAACCCCGGTTCCCCTTTAAATATCAGTTTGTTATCTACTGTGCCGCCAATGCAACATCTTCATCATATGCAGTCAGGTCCTGCAGTACTTTGCGCACGTCCTGTCTGTTGCGTTCGGTAATTGCACGAGACAAATCCTCAAGGCGTTTTTCAATGACATCAATAGCGATGAATCGTTCTTGCGACATGTTAATCCGCGGATGAAAAGTCGTTTCTATCTCTTCTCCAACAAAGAGCTCCTCATAGAGTTTTTCACCGGGGCGCAATCCGGAAATTACAACTTCAATGTCACCAGATGGATTATTATCATCACGCACCGTCATGCCAGACAGACGAATCATGCTAACCGCCAGATCGTGTATGCGCACCGGCTCTCCCATGTCCAGCACAAACACTTCGCCACCTTTTGCCATGGCACTGGCCTGCAGAACCAACTGTGTGGCCTCAGGAATGGACATGAAGTATCGGGTGATGTCTTGATGAGTTACGGTTACAGGCCCGCCATGGGCAATCTGATCGCGAAATTTCTGTACAACCGAGCCTGATGAATCCAGGACATTGCCAAAGCGCACAATCCCAAACCGGGTCTTGTGACCGTCGTCTTCGGCCAGCGCCTGAATGAATAATTCAGCAGCGCGCTTGCTGGCTCCCATGACACTCTTCGGGCGAACAGCCTTGTCCGTGGAAATCATGGTGAAGCGGTTCACTCCACCTTCCACTGCAGCCATCGCAATATTGCGAGTGCCAATGACATTGTTTTCCACCCCAACGATTTCATTGTCTTCAAGCAGAGGTACATGCTTGTAGGCAGCTGCATGAAAAACCGTATCGATCTTGTGATGTTTTATGGTTTCTTTCAGAACAGTCTTTTGCAGCAGTGAACCAATTACAGCATGAAGCTCAGGTTTGTCAGCTTCATCCAGCTTGTCGATGATTTCGATCAACTCTGACTGGATAGCAAATAGGGCATATTCAGAGTGATCAAGAACAACAATTTTCTTGGGTTTCTGGTTGGCGATCTGTCGGCAAATTTCTGAACCAATAGACCCGCCGCCACCCGTTACAAGAATGGAGCAGCCTTCAGCGGCTTGCTTGATCAACTCAATCATTGGCGGTACAGGGTCACGCGACAAAAGATCATTCACATCAATCAATCGTATGTCCGAGACGGAAAATCTGCCGGCTGCCAGTTCAGCCAGCGAAGGAACCGTCTTGACCTTGACGGGATAGCCGGACAACAACTCAATAGCGGCAACGCGCTGCGCACGAGTCGCTTCAGGCATGGCCAGGAAAATTTCATCCACCTGATATTTCTTGATTAGTCCGGCCAGCTTTGATGAATGATAAACCCTCAGGCTCGCAATGGTGCGACCAGCAAGATCGGGCGATGAGTCGATCAAAAAGACAGGCTTGTAATTGAGGTTACCGCGCAAGGATCCCACAAGAGAAACACCAACCTCGTTTGCACCAAATACAGCAACATTTCGACGCTCATTGGTCTGCCCCCCATTACGTTTCAGTAAAGGAGACGGTGCTTGATGCGCATGAAGAATCAAAGTGGCCATTATCTGGCGTCCGATCAACAGCAAGCCAAACAGCAGTGCCCAGTAAATGAGCCCCACCGACCTGGGTAAAAATCGCAAGCCGCTGAGATAGACAAGGCTGAACCAGATTACCGAGGCAAGAGCAGCGCCTGCCAGCAGTTTCATGATTGTGCGATTGTCCAGATAACGCACAACAATGCGATAAACGCCGAGTAAATAAAGTCCGACAATCCCACCAATCATTGCCAATATGGCCAGGAGCAGAACGTTCGGTGTTGAAGGCCAATAAAATGTATCGAGCCGGATTGAAAACGCAGCCCATAGCGCGAACAGTATGGCCATCGCATCATATGAGACAACGAGAAGCCTCTTGCGCCAATGCCCAAGAGTAGACAGATTTTTCAAAAAATTCTGCACGACCTTGATCAACTCTCCCCGCAAGTGCCCGCAAAATCAGGCACTCAACTTACACACACAGATAACAAACTTGTATCGGGCCAGTCCGACAGATCACACTAAAGGCCCTTTAATGTTTCCTGGAGAATCTGTTTGAACCTGTTCGCCCTGATTTTCAAGTTTTCCGGGTTTAGTGTTGGATGCACTTCAACCATCAAACTGTTGCGTCCCATTGTATGCGCATTGATAAGTGTTTTCTGCGAAAGATCAGAAAACGCTCCTTCCAGATAAACTTCGGAACAAGACCCCGAAAACACTCTCAAACCAGCATCAGCAGAGCGCGCCAAAACCAGATCTCGCAACTGCTCTACATCAGGTAATGCAGGGTCAAGATAAAGATAGAATTTATAGTAGGCATGACGGTCTCCCTGTGACGGTGTCGGCACATGTACATGCGCAACACCCATTAGCGCATCTGCCCATATAGCGGCATTTCTCGTACGTAGCCGTGTCCATTCAGACATCTTCGCCAATTGCTTCAGGCCAATAGCGGCTTGCATTTCGGTCATGCGCCAATTGGTGCCGATACTATCATGCAGCCAGCGAAAGCCTGGCTTGGCAGGAGGAGTATTAACGCTATCCCAGTTCTTGCCGTGGTCCTTGAATGTCCACGCCCACTGCCAGACGTCACGATCCTGAAAAATGGTAAAACCACCCTCACCGCCCGTGGTCATGATCTTGTCCTGGCAAAATGAAAACGCCGCCGCATCACCAAAACTACCCACCATCCGGTCACCGATCATGGCCCCATGCGACTGCGCACAATCCTCAATCACTTTCAGATTATTCTTAGAGGCCAATTCCATGATCGAAACCATGTCACAAGGCCAGCCAGCTAGATGAACCGGAATGATTGCCTTTGTGCGTTCCGTGATGGTGTGTGCAATCGTGTCTGGAGTTATATTTCCACTGTCTGTATCGATATCTGCAAAAACAGGTTTTGCTCCCACCAGCGACACCGAAGACGCAGACGCTATGAAACTGCGAGGCGTAACAATCACCTCATCCCCAGGGCCGATCCCGAACGCCTTGAGTGCTAACTCAATCGCCAGAGATCCATTGGCAAGTGCAATGCCATGGCCTGACCCTATATAATCAGTAAATGCTTGCTGGAAATCCTTGACCAGATGACCTGTCCATTGATTGACCTTTCCCGAGCGTAGCACATCCGTGACAGCGTCAATTTCATCTTCATCGAAAAACGGCCATTGCTCACCTGCCTGAAGCCGGTACATGTCAAACCTGTTACTGGACATTGTGATAGTCCTTGTACCATTCGATGAACCGCGAGATTCCAACTTCTATCTTGGTCTCTGGTTTGAAACCAACATCATGCATCAACGCATCAACGTTTGCATGTGACTGCGGAACATCACCAGGTTGCAAAGGCTCGAATACCTTGATGGCCTCACGCCCCAGAGCCTTTTCCACCAGTGATATCATGTGCATCAGGTCTGTTGGATCGTCATTGCCGATATTGTAAACCCGCCAGGGTGCAGAACTTGTTCCCGGATTGGGCTTGAAACCGTCCCAGTCGGGATCTGGTGTTGCAGGCTTGTCCAGCGTCCGAATGACACCTTCCACAATATCATCGATATACGTGAAGTCGCGGCTCATCTTGCCATGATTGAACACCTTGATCGGCTTGCCTTCGAGGATGGCCTTGGTGAACAGAAACAGTGCCATGTCCGGACGCCCCCACGGCCCGTAAACGGTGAAGAAACGTAACCCCGTTGTCGGCAAGCCAAACAGATGGCTGTAGGAATGCGCAAGCAGTTCATTGGCTTTTTTGGTTGCCGCATAAAGACTGACCGGATGATCCACAGATTGTCCAACTGATGACGGCTTTTCAAGATTGGCGCCATAGACCGAGCTGGATGACGCATAGACAAAATGCTTTGCCTCAATCTCCTTGGCGTTTTGCATCAGATTGAAAAATCCGACCAGGTTGCTCTCAATATAGTCTTCCGGGTGAGTGAGTGAATGACGTACACCAGCCTGGGCAGCCAGATGCACAATGTGCATCGGTTTGTGTGAGGCAAATAATCCATCCACTGTAGCGCGATCTGCAATGTCTGCCCGCACCATTTCAAACCCGGGCAACTTTTCCAGGATCGCAGTACGCGCTTCCTTCAAGGACACATCATAATAGTCGTTAAAATTGTCAATGCCGACCACTTGCCTCCCCTGCAGTAACAAGGTGCGGGCCACGTGAAAGCCGATAAATCCTGCGGCACCTGTTACGAGTATTGGGGAAACTGTCATTAAAACTCTCGGTTGAAGCATTCTTTAGGTTTAAATACGTGTCGTCGGCAAATCACGCAAACTGTAATTTTTCATACGCCAGTAGTTATTTCTTTCTGGCAGGACAGCCAGCAACAGTATCACCTTCAGGAACATCACGGACGACCACCGCACCGGC
Source organism: Anderseniella sp. (assembly GCA_049679775.1). GTDB lineage: Bacteria > Pseudomonadota > Alphaproteobacteria > Rhizobiales > Aestuariivirgaceae > Anderseniella. The sequence continues at coordinate 2,341 of JBAUGO010000164.1, read as the reverse complement.
ACCAACCACCGCATTCATTCCTATTTTTATTCCAGGGATCACAACCGCACCTGCGCCTATAAAAGCACCTCGACCTATGTGTACATCGCCTGCCAACCTGACGCCTGGCGCGACATGGACAAAGTCCTCAACAATATTGTCATGCTCTATGATTGCACCCGTATTGATAATGCAATGGCGCCCAATCCTTGCATCAGGTTGTACAATGACACCTGCGCAAATCAATGTGCCAGCTCCCACATCAGCACTGATGTGGCGCCAGCCGTGCGAATGAATAACCGTGGGGCATTGTGCATCCGGCAAATGCTCTGCGAGTTTCATCCGTACCTTGTTATTACCGATAGCAAGGTGCACCATACCCTGACCTGAAAACGCTTGCGCAACAGGACCCAAAATCATGTGTCCAACACGGCTTTGACCAATCAGTGCAACATCATCATCAAAAAATCCGTGCACATCATGACCGCCACTCATCCAGGCAGCCGCAGCAACCTTGGCATGGCCTCCGGCTCCAACAATTGACAGGCCCCTAATTGCCATCAGCTCTTTATTCCTGTGTGTGAACCTTGATCATCAACACCTGTAAACTCAGGCATGGTTGCATGTCCATCAGCGGATGTATTCTCGCGTGACAAAACGCTGACCAATGTGTGAACAAGAATTTTCATATCAAGCCAGAACGATCTGTTTTCGACATACCAGACATCATGCTCGAATTTATCTTCCCAACTCAAGGCATTGCGGCCATTGATCTGTGCCCATCCCGTTATACCGGGGCGCACATCATGTCTGCGTTTTTGGCGATCATTGTACAAAGGCAGATAGCGCATCAGCAACGGCCTGGGACCAACCAGGCTCATGTCTCCCTTGAGCACATTCCAAAGCTCCGGCAATTCATCAAGACTGCTGGAACGCAAAAATTTGCCGAAGGACCCCAGCCTGTCTTCATCCGACAATAATGTGCCGTTACCATCTCTTGCATCACTCATGCTGCGAAACTTGATCATTTCAAATGGCTCGCCATTCAATCCCGGCCGCACCTGGCGAAACAGCACGGGACGGCCAAGCTTCATGGCGATTAAAAGCGCGACCAAGGCCATGACCGGCAACAGCACAAGCATGGCAACACCAGCTACGACAATATCAAGAAACCGTTTCAAATTTGGTCTGACTCCGTTAGTCCCGACAATTTCATGATTTCAGCACAAACCTTTTTACTGTCATATTTGTCTTCGGCAATTTGCCTGGATCGCATCCCCATCCGAACAACTGCACTTTCATCTTTTGCAAGCTTCAGCATGGCATCCGCCAGACTGTTTGCATCACGCGGCGCCACGAGCAAACCGTTGTCTCCATGTATAACAGTTTCCCGGCAACCAGGAGCATCAGTTGTAATGATTGCCCGCCCCATCGACATGGCCTCCAATACTGATCTTGGCGTACCTTCGCGGTAGGACGGCAAAACATAAATGTTTGCATTGGCCATGGCTGGACGGATATCCTTCATCTCACCAAGAAACTTTACCCCGGATGATATGATTTTATCCAGCTCAGCTTGAGAGATGCAATCAGGCGACTGGTCAAGGAACCCAACCAAATGAAAACTCGCATCAGGTAGTTTTTGTTTCACGACAGCGGCAGCTTGCCCGTATTCTCGCACGCCCTTATCCCCCAAAAGGCGGGCAATCATCAGAAACCGCGGACCAGCAGGTAGTGGTGCCTGGGCAAAATGTGCGGTGTCCACACCTGATCCGTTGACCAGCGCAGTTCGATCAGGCTTTGGCAGCAATCCCATGTCCTGAAACAGGGTACGGTCGTCGTCATTTTGGAAAATGATGCGTGTGGATCTGGGTAACGCCACCTTGTAAAGCCATTTCCCAACCAGCTTGGCAATTGTCCGCTTTACTCCGCCGCCGCCTGTAAACGCATATCCAAGCCCCGTGATCATGGCCACACGTCCTGCAACACCTGAACGCCACGCAGCCAACGTGCCCCACACGACGGGCTTTATAGTGTAGCTGATCAACACATTCGGGCGCACTTCATCCAGTATATTTTTGACCTGCCTGTAAAACGCAATATCTGCAAACGGATTGAAGCCGGTGCGAACGAGGTCAATGGATCGGGCTTCAGCACCAATGTCTAAAAGCTGTTGCCTGGTTTCACTATCCATATGAGGAGCAACCGTCGTAACTTTATGCCCGGCAGACATTAGTGAGATAATCAAATCCTTGCGGAAGTTGATAAGTGAAGGTGCATAGGAAGCCAAAATCAAAACTCGAACCAAAAACCATCCCCACAAATGATTGTCGCCAGCCACAAAATTTACCAAGATGAGGAT
>JBAUGO010000163.1:0-3816 GCA_049679775.1 Anderseniella sp. | reverse complement strand
CGGCGGACTTGTTTGAAACCTATGCAGTGACAATCGTTGCTACAATGGTGCTCGCGTCCATCTTTTTCACCGGTGATGATGCAGTCACGCTTATGCTTTACCCGCTGCTGATCGGTGCAACTTGCGTTGTTACGTCAATCATCGGCACGTTCTTCGTCAAGCTTGGCTCGAACAATTCCATCATGGGTGCGTTGTACAAGGGCTTCATCGCCACATCGATTCTCTCAGCCATTGCGCTGGCAGGCATCACATGGGGCTGGCTTGGTGCGGATACTGTGTTCACCACATCTGGTGGAACGACTTTCAACGGTCGTCACCTTTTCTATTGTGGTCTCATCGGTCTGGTTGTAACCGGCCTGATCATCTGGATTACTGAATACTACACCGGCACTGAATACCGGCCTGTGCGCTCTATTGCACAAGCGTCTGTTTCGGGTCACGGCACCAACGTAATTCAGGGTCTGGCAATCTCGCTTGAAGCAACTGCAATTCCAGCTCTCATCATCATCGGTGGGATCATCTCCACATTTGCGCTGGCTGGCCTGTTCGGTATCGCCATTGCGGTAACCGCCATGCTGGCGCTTGCTGGTGTGGTTGTGGCGCTTGATGCGTTCGGACCCGTGACTGACAACGCTGGTGGTATTGCCGAAATGGCTGATCTGCCGGCCGAAGTTCGTCATACAACTGACGCGCTTGATGCTGTGGGCAACACCACAAAGGCTGTTACCAAGGGCTATGCTATCGGTTCCGCCGGTCTCGGCGCTCTGGTGCTGTTTGCTGCCTATACCGAAGACCTGAAGTTCTTCGCCGCCAAGGCTGCGCCTGGAAGTTTCTTTGATGGTGTCGTCGTGGACTTCTCGCTGTCCAACCCCTATGTCGTGGTTGGCCTGCTGTTTGGTGGTTTGCTGCCTTACCTGTTTGGCGGTATTGCCATGACAGCCGTTGGCCGCGCTGCTGGAGCCGTCGTTGAGGAAGTTCGTCGTCAGTTTAAGGAAAAGCCGGGCATCATGAAGGGCACGGAAAAGCCTGACTACGGTCGTGCCGTGGACATGCTGACACGTGCAGCCATCAAGGAAATGATCGTTCCTTCCTTGCTGCCGGTTCTGTCACCGATCGTATGCTTCTACTTCGTGTACTTCATCACGGGCGACAAGTCACAAGGCTTTGCTGCCCTTGGTGCCATGTTGCTTGGCGTTATCGTCAACGGTCTGTTTGTGGCCGTTTCGATGACTGCAGGTGGTGGTGCATGGGACAATGCCAAAAAGTCCTTTGAAGATGGTTTCATCGACAAGGATGGCGTGAAGCATGAAAAGGGTTCGGAGGCTCACAAGGCATCCGTAACAGGCGATACTGTTGGTGATCCGTACAAGGACACAGCGGGTCCTGCTGTGAACCCGATGATCAAGATCACGAATATCGTGGCCTTGCTGCTGTTGGCAATTCTGGCTCACTAGTCAGCGCTCGCACATACCCAATAAACAAACCCCGCCCGGAGCAATTCTCCTGGCGGGGTTTTTTGTTTTGAGTTGCCTGATGGAAGCTGACCTGGTCTGACAGGTCTTGTTGGCTGTCTGAATATTGCTTGCTCTTACTTAGCCGCCACTAATGCCGCCGGGACCACTTTTGGGTGCGCCAGTATCATTCGGTGTGAAGTTTCCAAGATTGCCAAATGCCTGTTGGAGCAGGGTCAGCTCGCGCCCGCGTGAGGGTGTCTGTCTGGTGTTCATGTCTATCACGACACCATCTTGCAATGTGTACTGACCGAACGACTGAACCTGATCGAACTGATTAAATCGGACAGCCAGAATCTGACGGTCCAATTCTTCATTTTCGAGAAACGAACTCGTCTTGATGCGCGAGGAGATATAATAATAACTGTCGCCCTGGTATTGCAGTGTCGCTGTCGTGGATGGTGAGCCGAGCGTCGAGCGAAGTTCGTCCTTCGTCATGCCGACACGTAGCGCCTGAATGTCTTGTGCGCGTGCTTGATAACCGCGATGTTCTATTTCACGGGAACATCCGGAAAATAACAGGCTACTAGCGACTAACATGGAAAGCGAAAGGGAAAATCCACGGAAGTTTTTGGAACATTCGGGTATATAAGACTTGAAGGTTTGCACGTAACGTATCACTTCTCTATTGAAATCAAGCCAATGATTTATTTTGTCGCCTGTGAGACCAATAAACTGTCAGAACCGATGGTGGATTGCGTTTCAAATGCAACAAACCTGCAAAACTGTTTAACTGGTCTATGATGATACTCAAGAATATTTTTACCCGCAGCCCCAGAACTGCCCCTGAGCGTTCTGTATACGATTTGATTGTGGCACAGGCACGGCAGCAAGAGCTGTACTCGGATTTGTCAGTCCCAGACACCCTCGATGGTCGATTTGACATGATTATCCTGCATATTGATGCAGTTATGGTGCATATGCAGTCAGGTAATGAAGCTGACAAGATATTTGCCCAGAACCTCATTGACGAGGTTTTCCGCGATATGGACAGATCCTTGCGTGAAATGGGTGTCGGCGATATGGGCGTTGGCAAGAAGATCAAGAAGATGGCATCTGTCTATTATGGTCGGGCCAGTGCATATGCCACAGCGCGCGAGCAAGACGGGGCTACCTTGCGCGACGCTTTGTTACGAAATGTATATTCTGGTGATAAAATATATTTAAAACAAGCGCTTGGACTTGCTGGTTATAGTAAGGAAATCCATACGGTAGTAAGCGCCAATTCACGCGATCAGATACGGGCAGGCAAGATTGATCTGACTGGCCTGTCTGTAAAATCAGGCAAGGGTATGAGTGATGACAGTTCTCTCTGAGTTTTCCCGAATTGTAGATGTTTCAAAAATTGACGCAGAAGGCGCTGATGAAACCATTACTGCCAGCCAGGAAGAGTGTGATTTGCTCTCCCTTCGTTTCGGTGTGGAAAGCGTTTCAAGTGTGATGGCGAGCGTAAATATTCAGCCATGGCGGCGTGGTGGCTTCCGTGTTCGCGGCACTGCCACTGCCCGAGTGACCCAGATTTGTGTTGTTACTCTAGAACCTTTTGAAAGCGACGTAACCGCCAGACTCGACCGGATATTCGTGGATCGACCCAAGAGCCTGACGGCGATTTCAGGAGAAATTGAAATTTCTCCCGATGAGGAAGAAATTGGCGAAGTCGTTAATGGAGACATTGAACTTGGCGAGTTTACCGTAGAAGAGCTGTTGCTTGAGCTTGATCCTTACCCGCGCAAGGACGGCGCGTTACTGTCGCAAACCGAGTTTGGCCCGAAAGATAGCATTCGTACGGTTGCCTCACAGGATGATTCGGGAAAGCCCAATCCATTTGAGGTGCTTCGCAAGCTCGACCTGAAAAACAACGGCAACAGCTGATTGCGCAAAAGCGTTACTTACCAGTTGTAACCAGTGTGCAAAACACTATCCTGTCACGCTGGATTGCTAAGAGGCCTGAAGTTTATTGAATGATTCTCCAGACATAGTTGTTTCGCTTGACGCAATGGGGGGCGACCATGGTGCTCCCGTTGTATTGAAGGGAGCCGATATAGCCCTTGCGACCCGACCTGAACTCCGTTTTGTGCTGTTTGGTGATGAAAAAACCATAGAGCACGAATTGTCGTCCTTGCCAGCCTTGAAAGCGCGCAGCGCGGTGCATCACACGGATGTATCAATAGCAATGGATGACAAGCCATCCCAAGCCATCAGGCGCGGGCGCAAAACCTCAAGCATGTGGCAATCCATTGATGCTGTTAAAAAAGGTGAGGCTCATGCTGCCGTTTCTGCGGGCAACACTGGGGCCCTTATGGCT
>JBAUGO010000162.1:0-1977 GCA_049679775.1 Anderseniella sp. | reverse complement strand
GCCTATTGGCGCGCGGCCAGTGCAGAGCGCCTGGTCAACAGGTTCCAGAAGCTTGAAGGCAGAGTACAGCGTGCATTGAAAAATTCACACAGGCTCGCAGGTTCAGGTCAGACTTCACCGCTTACAGCCCTGACATATGAACGTGAACTGGTGGACATCAAGAAGCAGATAAATACGCTCTTACTGGAGCTGCGCTCGTCCAAGATGCACTTGGCTGCCTTGATGAATGTTGCCCCGGGTTCAAACTTCTCTCTGGTTGTTCCAAAACGAATGGCTTCCGAACAATTGTTGATCCGTGAAGAGATGAACGATCTGGTGGCTGCGGTTAAATATGACATCGCATATGCAGATCTGCAGAACGCGTTTGCTGCTGTCTATGCCTCGATTGGTGTTGATCCGTTTGGTGATGACATCACAGGCCAGGAAGATGCGCACACACTGGCTAAATCACTGAAAAGAACCTGGTCGTAACGAGGCGACAGATCCGGCATCTAAACCAACTGCAAGGGAAGACAACAAGATGGTAAAATTGAGCAAATTCTCTATTTTTAAGATATCAGTTCTGACGGTTCTGTCAGTCACTCTTGGTATTTTGTCGTTTGCCCCTGTTTTGCTGGCGGCAACTGCTGATGGCAATCAGGCGCGTGGAGTTGTGAAGGCAACGGCAGAGGCAGCGCTGGCAACAGAGCTCTCAGCCATTGTGCGCAAGGTGCCGTTTCGCGATGGCGAGGCTTTCAGGAAGGGTGACTTGCTGATCGGGTTTGATTGTGCCCGCTATGAAGCAGGGCACAAGGCAGCCCGGTCTGCGCACGTTGCTGAAAGCATCACGGCTGCCAATAACCGAAAGCTGCTCAAGCATCAGGCGGTTGGGCGCAACGAGGTCGCAATATCAGAGGCGCGTGCTGCCAAGGCAAAATCGGAAGCAGATGCCATCAAGACCAGGCTTGTGAATTGCGAGATACACGCACCCTTTGATGGCCGTGTCGTCGAGCGCGCAATCAATGAACATGAAATGGCAAAGCCAGGCGAAGCCATGATGCGCATTGTTGCGTCGGGTCCGCGAGAAATAAATATCATCGTGCCATCCACATGGATGACCTGGATGAAGCAAGGAGTAAGTTTCAGTTTTCTGGTTGATGAAACCGGAGAAACGCTTGCAGGAAAGGTGGCGCGCCTGGGTGCGGCTGTTGATCCGGTGAGCAAGACTGTGAAAATCATCGGCACTTTTGCCGAAACATCAGAAAGGGTTCTACCAGGGATGAGCGGGTCTGCAACATTTGCTCGCTCTGGTAGTTGAGGCCGGGTGGATTCTGCTCTCTCCCCAAGTGAGGCGGCTTAGATGAACAGCCCCTACAGATTACACCCGGCCTCATCACAAAAACCGGTCCGTCCTGCCATTGACGCAGGGCGGGCTGGACCCAGCAAACTCGAATTGCTGCTGGCATATGAAGCAGCAATCCGCGCCGGTCGTGATGTCGACCAGATCATTCTGCATGCGGTCAATGATACGCGCGACATCTGCAACTTTTTACAGGCCTGCTTTCTGAGACGATCCCGCAATGGACGGTTTCGGGTAGAGGCTGTGTCCAGCTTGTCTGGCGTGGACCGGAACTCACCGTTCGTGCGCTGGATTGAGAAACTCTGTAATCAGCAGTTTGATGACGCAAAGACGCAAGCGCAGGTTTTCTCCATAAGCGCAGAGGACTCACAATCCGGCGGTAACGGCATGGTTTATCCGTTTCGTCATTTTGCTGGCTTGCCCCTGTGTGACAGGAAGGGTGACGGGTATGGTCTGTTATTGTTTTCACGGGACAAGCCATTTGATGATGCCAGTCTGGTTGTCGGGCAACGGGTTGCCTCGGCCACGTCTCATGCCATTTGCGCACTGACACCGCCTGGGCGGTTGAAGGCATTTTCGCTACCTGCCAAATGGCTGGCCGCGCTTGGTATCCTGGATTTTCTGGCCCTGTTTATTCC
>JBAUGO010000161.1:0-8219 GCA_049679775.1 Anderseniella sp. | reverse complement strand
TCCCCCAGCAGAGCCAGCATCAAGCCATGGCTATCCATCATACCGGTTGAGGGAGAAAGAATAGCGGCGACACCACCCAGTTCAGGCTCAAGCCTGCGCGCTTGGTTTCCAGACAACATCGTCATGTCATCCACGCCATTGATAGCGCCGGTTTTCATGATTTTTTCCAGCGTCGGTATATCGGCATCATCATGGGCAACAATCAGCTTGCCGCAATTGTTATGTGCCACATCATGTTTTTTCAGAAAGTCATAGAGAAGCCATTTGCCCTCAACACACAGCTTCGCCCGCAGCGTTCCGGGTGTGTAGTACATTCCAGCATGGATGACCTCGCTCGAGCGCGATGAAACACCTCGCCCGAACGCCTCTTTGGCTTCCAGCACGATCACCTCTCGGCCCGCCTGTGCCAACTCGCGTGCTATGGCCAATCCAATCGCGCCAGCACCGGCAATGGCACAATCAATCTGATAGTCGACTGCCATATTACCTGGTCAACTCCCGCACCCGCTTGATCAGGTCACGATCCACGTCGATGGTACCGCGAGCCATACTTGCTTCACGCTTTGCAATCCTGCTCAAGCCCGGCATGCGAGCCCCCTCTTGCGCAGTGATCGAGCCTGCAAGTGTGGCAAACCGGTCAGCAAACAATCCAGCCGATAACCCTTCCGGATCAATCGCAATGAAAAACTGACCCGAATTGCACGGGCCTCCGGCATCCGTAGCAAAAGGTGACATGACGCTGCCCAGTTGTGCACCTGTCATCAGCGATGCCATGGTCTCGACCATCAGGCCCTGGCCGAAGCCCTTGTAACCGCCAGCTGGTGCCATGGTGGCCATTTTTTTTGCGTCAGTTGTCGGGTTGCCTTCAGCATCAATCGCCCACCCGAGCGGAATGGGTTCATCACGCGCTGCATGGCGCATGACTTCCGATTTGGCCACGACAGAAGATGATTGATCGATGACGTATCCTACCCCACCCTTGCCATCAGGAGCTGCCATGGAGATTGGGTTGGTGCCAATGACTGCCTTGTTGCCACCTGCGGGTGCGATGGAGGCAGGCGCGTTGGTGTAGCCCATTGCCAGCAAACCTTCCCTGGCAAGGCGTTCTGTGTGCACACCGAGCCTTCCACAATTATAGGAATTGGTGATTGCAAGCGCAGCAATGCCATACTTCCTGGCTGCAGGTATCAGTTTTTTGAAACCTGCCTCGATGGCTGGATGGGCAAAGCCAGAACCGGCATCAACCCGAAAAGAGACCGGCGATAATCGCGTTACAATCGGCTTGGCCTTGCCATCCACTTTTTTGCACTTCAAATGTGAACAATAGACCGGCAACCAGAAAAACCCGTGACTGGCCATTCCGACCAACTCACTGTCAATAATGGCGTCCACCAGATAGCGAACGTTTGAACGCGCTGCACCAGATTTTGTCAGCGCGCGCATGGCAAGCCTTCTGGCTTTTTCAATTTCCAGGGTCGTCATTTTTTGCGTCACTTGCAGTTTCAACCCTCTTTTCGGCAAATCAGATAGCAATGAACATAGTCCATGGCATGACCATCAGGGGCTGCGGCTACGCTTGCCTGATAGCGGCCATAGAATTCATCCATGATCTGCTGGCGTTCTGCATCAGTTCGCGATGCATCGAGCCCGCCCAGAAATGTGGCTTCTGACCATGAGCGCAACGTTGGCAGATACTCAACCGCAAAACGCGCTGCATCCTTGTGGTTTTCGGTAAAGTCCTGCTCGAACGGACACCGCACAACCCGCGTTTCAACAACTTCCAGACGCAAGCCTGCCTTGAATACCGGATTGTTTTTATCTTTTAGTGGTGCGGTAAATTCCTCAACTGTTCTGTAATGTTGCGGAAAGTTTGTGTTGAGATATTCAGTTTGCGTAATCACACCATCATCAGCCAATGATTTCCAGAACCTGTTGAACTCGTCGAACATCGACTTGCCACCTGTGTGGCCCAGATAGCGACCCTCTTCATCAATGCCGAAATTGAACAGGCACAATCTGCCAGCAGGTTTCAATTCGCGGGTTCGCTGAAGCAACATCGTTTCCCAGTCGCGCGCGCCCTGCTCTTCAAACGCCTTGCGCTCGCCTGCACGGGCGCCAACCATATGGACATGATCGGAGATATTGCAGGGTGTCTTTGACACATAATGCGAGGCCGTTGCTGAAAATCCGAGGTCGAGCGTTTGGCTTGGAAAGATGTTCTGGTGGAATGACGTTCCTGAAGCAAACACATAGAGATCATCAATCTCGTCATAATAACTCTTGGTATCGGTCTGGCCATGGATCATGCGGAAAACCTGCGCGAAGTCGTTGCGCGGCAAATCCGTATAAACCATCTCGATCGGGCGTGACGGCACCCGGTGGCGAACATCAGCAAGTACCCGTCGCCACAGATCTACCGAAGTGCCGCCATCAGCCGCCCCCATGTCTGTTGCCCGAAAAATGCTGCCATCATCGGCAGGCGCCATGCGATCAACTGCGTCGAGCACGAGGTTTGCGGCCTTGTCCATGACGTGTTTCGCGCCGATGGTTGCCTTGGAATAGTAACCATCCCCCTTCATCGCCATGAAACCGGCTGTCGTTGCTGGCTTGTTCATTTCTGTCACACATGTCCCTGTTGTTTTTACGGGGCAGATTGAACCCGCTCACGTCAGATTAGTCAATCAGGGACGCTTTGTTTTGGCTCAGGAAACTGTATCGGGCAGCACGGCCTTGCGCTGTTGCATGAAGGCCAGCAATTGCTCATCAATGCTCTGATCAAGATCAGGTGCAACATAATCGGCCAATTGCTTGTTCCAGGTCGCGTGTGCTCGTGCTGCGGCATCCATCGATCCTTCTGCCAACCACTGTTCAAAAGAGTTGTTGTCAGCATTGGATGACCGCCAGAAAGCGTCCTCAAAGTTACGCTGGGTATGCGAACAGCCGAGATAATGGCTGCCTGGGCCAACCTCTTCGATTGCATCCATGGCCTGTCCGTTTTCAGACAGATCAATACCGCCAGCAAAGCGCTGCATCATGGAAAGCTGGTCACAGTCGATGATGAACTTCTCATAGCTGGAGACCAGTCCACCTTCCAGCCAACCTGCAGCATGAAGCATGAAGTTCACCCCTGCCAGAACACCTGGCAACAATGTGTTGGAGCTCTCATGCGCTGCCTGCGCATCCGGCAACTTGGAGCCGCACAAAGAGCCACCGGAACGGAACGGAACACCCATGCGTCGTGCAAGCTGGGCCGCGCCGAACAACACATGCGCTGGCTCAGGGGTACCAAAGGTGGGGGCGCCTGACTGCATGGACATGGAGGAGGCAAATGTACCGAACACCACAGGTGCACCGGGGCGGCAAAGTTGCGAAAATGCAATGCCAACTGATGCCTCTGCCAGGATTTGCGTCAATGTACCGATGACAGTGACCGGCGACATGGCACCTGCCAGGATAAAGGGCGATATGACAGTGGCCTGATTGTTGCGGGCGTAAACCTTCAATGCTCCTACCATTGTGTCATCAAAGACCATTGGCGAATTGGCATTGATCAGGTTGATAAGGACGCAATTTTGATCAACAAACTCATCTCCGAATACCATCTTGGCCATGGTGACCGAGTCTTCTGCTCGCTCGGGTGCCGTGACCGAGCCCATGAACGGCTTGTCGGAATAACGAATGTGGCTGTAAACCATGTCGAGATGACGCTTGGCGACAGGAATATCCACTGGCTCGCACACGGTGCCGCCTGAATGATGCATGGCAGGTGCCGTATAGGCCAGCTTCACGAAGTTCCTGAAATCCTCAATCGTCGCATAACGGCGTCCACCGTTCAGATCACGCACAAAGGGTGGCCCATAAACGGGTGCGAAAACAGTGTTGTTGCCACCGATTTCAACATTTCGGTCGCGATTGCGGGCAAACTGGGTAAACTGGCTTGGCGCTGTCTTGATCAGCGAGCGTACGAGGCCCTTGGGAAATCGCACCCTTTCGCCCTTGATGTCAGCTCCAGCATCCTTCCACATCTGCAAGGCTTCTGCATCATCCCTGAAATCAATACCAATTTCCTGCAGAACCGTATCGCAGTTGTTTTCAATCAGGGACAAACCTTCTTCATTCAGCACCTCATAAAGCGGAATATTTCGCTTTATATAGCTGAATGCCTGAATGCCGCCTCCGCGCCGTGCCAGACGACGACCTTCTGCGCCACCGCCACCACCTCCTCGGCGACCACGGCGTTCGGTTGCAGGTTCGGCAGAAACTTCGATATCAGTGGTCATGACGGATTTTCCATCTGTTGAATTAGGCTCACTACTTGTTAGAGCCAATTCGCAAGTGGTTCTTCAAGTGATGCGTCCTGAAATAGTCAAATAGCGACCACTGCCCAGTGCGCAGACAAATTGATCAGCATCAATGCTATCGCTCAAAACCCATGCAACCCTGTCGACAATGAAACAGAACAGCTCTGTTTCGGCACATTGAAAGGGAAGCATCATGTTCAAGAAAATTCTGGTTCCTGTAGATTTGGCTCACAATGAGCAAGCTGGCGAAATGATCAAGCTAGCGCGTGAATTGGGTGGAAAGTCCGCAAAAATCATCCTAACCCACGTCATCAATGACATTCCGGTTTATGCAGCCGTGGAAATTTCGGTGGAATTGCTGGAGCAGACAAACAAATGGGCAGCAAAAGAACTCGCAGCAATGGCAAAAGCCAACAATATCACCACCAAACCCGACATGCGACACGGATCGGCTGGTTCTGCCATTGTGGATGCAGCGAACGAGATGAAGGCAGACCTCATCATTATCGCCTCTCACAAACCCGGACTTGCAGACTATTTCCTGGGTTCAACCGCCTCGCGAGTGGTACGTCACGCCCAATGCCCCGTGCTTGTGATGCGTTAAAAAGAACCTGGATGAAACTGCAATATAACTTGACGATGGCACGTATTTTAAATATATAAGGATATCTTTATATGGAGAAATTTCATGTCTTTTTCCCTTCGACCCAACAGTTTCTCTCCAGGTGGCTCTCCGCGCGTCTCATTTGAGGTGTTTCCAGCCCGCTCCACGATGCAAAGCGATGGCATTGCAGACCTCGCCCGAACAATGCAGCAGTACGATCCTGCATTTGTGTCAGTGACATATGGAGCTGGCGGCACAAGCCACCAGGCATCATTTGGTACCATTGGCCAGTTGCTGAACGTTGAGGGAATTGATGTTGTGGGACACCTCACCTGCGCAGGCCAATCCAGAGCGCAAACTGATGCTGTTATCGAACGCTACGCGGCCCAGGGTGTCAAAGGCATTCTGGCTCTTCGCGGCGACATGCCTGGCATCACCGGACCCTATACTCCTCACCCAAGCGGCTATGAAAACGGCACTGACCTTGCCTCAACCCTGGTATCGCGCGGTGGGTTGGATGTTTATGTCGCGGCTTATCCTGAAAGCCATCCCGCATCGCTCAGCATCGAGGCCGACATCGCTAACCTTAAGGCAAAATTGTCAACAGGTGCCACAGCCGCTATTACCCAGTTTTTCTTTGATAACAAGGACTACTTCTCTTTCATGGAGCGGGCTCGTGATGCAGGTATTCACCAACCCATCATTCCCGGCGTCCTCCTTATCAACGACTTCGCCAAGGTTGCCGGTTTTGCCGCAAAGTGCAACGCACGCATTCCAGACTATCTGCATGACATGTTTGACCGCCTACCTGCCCATTCGGCAGAGCACAAAAGCCTGGCCTGTGAACTTGCAGCTCAACAAATTGTTCAGTTGGCGGCCCAAGGTGTAGACCATGTCCACATTTATTCGATGAACAGGCCAGATCTTGTTGATCAGGCTTGCAGGCTGGCTGGCATTGAAACTCGTGCGGTCACCCCCCTGACTGTATGACATTTCGATGCCAGTCGGTTTTGCGCACGTGCTGGTCGCAAAATTACCAGTGTGCCCAGGCCTGTTTCGCCTATATCTCAGCTCAGACTTTACACTGCATCCATCGAAAGCACCTTGCCCATGGCTCAATTGATCATAACCTACTGGCGCGATATTCCATCGCAGGTCACTGTCAAGGCTGGTCGCAAGGCAGAGAAAAAAATGTTGTCCGACCGGTTTCAGGAAGCCATTGACATGGCCGCCATGCGATCTGGCGCGGCAGAGACCGACGACTACCTGAACGAATGGCGCCGGGCTGATCCTGTTGAATGCTCCGATGATCTGGAAGCTGTGGCAGTAGAAACAGCTGCAAGGCTTGAAGCTGACTACGACCAGGAGCGCATCAAGATGCTGATTGCCAATGGTGGTCATGCCTGAATTCGGTTAGCACATGCTCTGACTTAAAATCTGGAAACTCTTCCCCGCGCCGCAAAAGGACGCCTTATAAAAATGACACGCACACTCATTGCCTCCGCCACCAAAGAAGTCATTATCGGTTTTGACCAACCGTTCTGTGTCATTGGCGAGCGTATCAACCCCACCGGACGCAAGAAACTTGCAGCAGAACTTGAAGCTGGTGATTTCTCCACAGTGGAAAAGGATGCCATCGAACAGGTTGCCTGCGGTGCAACAGTGCTGGACATAAACTCAGGTGCGGTATTCTCCAACAAGATGGCGGAAGACCCGCGCTATGCTGACAACAACTTTGTCGAACCCCCTTTGATGAAGGAACTGGTTGAGCGGGTACAAGCCATTGTTGATGTGCCATTGTGCATCGATTCATCCGTGCCTGGCGCACTTGAGAACGGCCTGCAAGCTGCCAAGGGCCGCCCGCTGCTGAACTCTGTGACAGGCGAGGAAGAACGTCTTGAACTGGTATTGCCGCTAGTCAAAAAATATGACGTGCCTGTTGTCGCCATTTCCAATGATGATACCGGCATTTCCGAAGATCCTGACGTGCGCTTTGCCGTTGCCAAAAAAATCGTGGAACGTGCTGCTGACTTCGGTATCAAGGCTCATGATATTGTGGTTGACCCACTAGTCATGCCGATTGGCGCCATGGGCACGGCGGGCCTTCAAGTGTTCTCGCTCGTGCGACGTTTGCGTGAAGAACTTGGTGTGAACACAACGTGTGGCGCGTCGAACATTTCCTTTGGCCTGCCAAACCGTCATGGCATCAACAACGCATTCCTGCCCATGGCAGCTGCTGCCGGCATGACATCAGCCATCATGAACCCGGTACAACTTGCCACATCACAAAAGAAGCTGGATGAGCATATTGCCAAATTGGCCGAGCTTGGCATCATCATTCCCGATGGAGTTGACTGGACCGTCCTTGCGCCATTGCTGGGTGCAGGCCACATGACCGGAACGGCTTCCAAGGAAGTTGAAGCCATCAAGGCGGCAAATTTTCTACTGAACAATGACACAGCCGGTGCGGCCTGGATCAGGTTCAACGCGGTTGCAAACGCACCAACAGGAGCACGTGGTGACCGCGAAGGCCGCCGCAGGCGCAGGGGATAGTGCTCAAGGGATAGCATACATGGAACACGACGGCCGTAATGATGCACTGATCGTTTTTACCCCTTCTGGAAAACGTGGCCGTTTTCCCGTTGGCACACCGGTACTCCAGGCTGCTCGTGCACTGGGTGTTGATATTGACAGTGTTTGCGGCGGTCGCGCCATTTGTGGTCGCTGCCAGGTAACGCCCTCCATTGGCGAGTTTTCCAAACACGGCATCACCTCCAAACCTGAAAACCTGGGACCGGTGACCCAGGTTGAAATCCGCTATGATGAAAAGCGCGGGCTAAAAGCTGATCGCCGGCTTTCATGTCAAACCCTGATACAGGGTGACACGGTCGTGGATGTTCCGCCTGAAAGTCAGGTACACAAACAGGTTGTCCGCAAGCGGGCCGAGGTGCGTGACATCAAGCTCGATCCCGTTACCAAGCTCTACTACATCGTCGTAGAAGAACCGGATATGCATCACCCTTCATCCGATCTTGAAAGGGTTTACCATGCACTGGAGTCACAATGGGGCATCAAGCAGGTAACCTGTGACCTTGCCATCATGCAGGCGTTGCAATCAGCGTTGCGCAAGGGAGAATGGCGCATCACCATCGCTATCCACTCTCGCATGGCAAGCCGTGTTGCCCGCATTACAGCTATCTGGCCCGGGTTCCATGACCGGGCATTCGGCATGGCGGTTGATGTTGGCTCCACCACTCTCGCTGCGCACCTGTGTGATCTTGCGACGGGAGAACTCAAGGCATCTGCTGGTCTGA
>JBAUGO010000160.1:0-5975 GCA_049679775.1 Anderseniella sp. | reverse complement strand
CGTTCATTGTCGCGCAAGGCTGGAGCAGGTGGGAAGCAATCCTGTATCTGTACAACTGTCAGCTCGTCCACCCGCGACAATCGCAAAAGCTCGCCCATCCTTTCAGCGTCCATCGGCAAGCCCGCAGCCAGTCGCAAATGGAAATCCGCCTCAAGCCCATTCGCCCTGTCAATGGCGATGACGCGGCTCAACAAGTCAGCATCCAGATCGCATCCGAACAGCACCTTGCTGACACCAGCTTCATTCATCAGGCCCGCCGTGTGACCGGCCCCGTTTGCCAGCAACAGTTTGCGCATCTCCTGACCGATGCGCTCACGCGATAACTGGTTGAGACCGTCTCGCAATGACGTGCAGGCGGCCATCGCCTCTGGATCAGGCGTCTCGCTGCCATACTGGGAAAAAAAGCGAAAATAACGGAGAATCCGGAGATAATCTTCGGAAATACGCGACACAGGATCGCCTACAAACCGGATAATACGGGCTAATAAATCCCCATATCCTCCAAGTGGATCATACACTTTGCCGTGCCTGTCAGCATATAGTGAGTTCAGCGTAAAATCGCGTCGTGCAGCATCGCGAGCCCAGTCATCCGTATAGGCAACAGTTGCGTGGCGCCCGTCCGTTGCTACATCGCGGCGCAATGTGGTGACCTCGAAGCTGTTGTTTTCGCTGACTATTGTTACAGTGCCATGGTCAATACCGGTTTCAATTGCCTTCAGGCCTGAGCTTTTGGCCGCCTCGATCACCTGTTCAGGCAATAATTGTGTCGCAATATCAATGTCATGGACAGGTTCACCCAAGACTGCATTGCGAACGGCTCCACCCACGATCCGGCCCTGCCCACCCGCCTTCTCAAGCGCATCAAAAACTGCATTCAAGCCAGAAGTTTCAAACATTTCATGGCCTTGCAGGCTGGGTAACTCGCTCATGCCATCACCCTGTCATGAAAGTTGCGCAGCATTCCCGCTGTTGCACCCCACACATATCGCTCGCCATAGGGCATTGCATAATAGTGCCGTTTGCGGCCTTGCCAGATCCGACTGTCGCGTTGATGATTTGCTGGATTCATGAAATGTGCCAGAGGAATGTCAAATATATCAGTGACTTCGCCAGGTTCTGGCACCAGCGAGTATCCCGGCTTCAGGAGTGCGACAACGGGCACGACCCTAAACCCGGTGCCTGTTTGATAAACATCCAGAAACCCTTTCGGCTCAACAAATTCGGGAGAAATCCCTGTTTCTTCAAAGGTTTCACGCAGTGCGCACGCAACCGGCCCGTGATCCGTCTCGTCGATCTTGCCACCCGGAAATGCGATCTGGTTTGCGTGCGTTGGCAATTTATCAGAGCGTTGCGTCAACAGCACATGCAGCGCTCCATCGCGCTCCAGCAAAGGTACAAGCACGGCTGCTGCTCGTATTTTTTGTAGTTTTTCCAGTGGGTTATCAGCATTCAAGTCCTCATCTGACTTTAGTGCAGGCAAGCTCAGATCTTCCGCTTCTGCTGGTACAACCGTATGCAGTCGCGCCAGGGCATGGCGTTCAAACCAGTCCAGTGAGCACCAGTTATCGAGGTTCACGCGCCCGCCTCATCTGCCAGCATCATTGGCCAGAAAACTCCTGATGACCAAATTCCAAGCCATTGTTTATTATCATGTATTTCAACACACGCCAGGTCAACCAGATCCGGAAAAACCGCCCTGTTGACCCGTGCTTCCAGGCGACCCCGCACCCTCACATATGGGAGTGACACACCCCCTGCCGCAGTGCTTTTGGCAAACCGCAAGGGATGATCAGGCCCGATTGTGATTTCTTCACCCATATTTGTTTTCAAGGTTACAAATTGCTCTTTGCCGTTTCCTGAAACACTGATGCCAACGGCCACAAAGGGGGCATCCTCAACAACAATTGTACGTTTTTCTGCAGGTGTTACAAGCACATAGGAGCCATCTTCTTCACCACGCAAAATGGATGCGAACAGGGCAACCAACCCGGCGCGCCGGATCGGCGCACCTTCGTGAAACCAGTTGCCTTCTGCATCAATGCGAATGTCGATCGACCCCGCCAGCGCAGGTGACCAGCTGTCCACAGGCTTTGGGGATAGGTTAGGCATGTCGTCTGCGGGAATGGCTGTCAGCCCGTCAAGGCCAGGAAAGTCAATCATGAACACACTGCCCTCCCCGATTGCCCAATTGACATGATTGTGAAGCATAAAATGCTCCAACACAGACTTGTCTGCGTTACATCATGGTAACGTGGTTCAGAAATCATATTACAGTCCAGTTTAATGGCGTATGCTCTTGATCAATACAACGATTCCGGTCTGCATTCATAAAAAGCGAGGCACAGATAGTCCCCATGAGCAATGTAACCAGCGCGGACGCGAAAATTCTCGAAGACCTTGACGCAACTGCCGAGAGATTGTCCAAAGCAAGGCAAGCCATAAACTCGGTCATCTTCGGCCAGGAAGACGTTATTGATCAAGCACTTATCGCCATTTTAGGGGGTGGCCACGCACTATTGGTTGGCGCGCCTGGCCTGGCTAAAACCAAGCTTGCCATAACACTGGGCACGGTTCTGGGCCTTGACGAAAAACGCATTCAGTTCACACCAGACCTGATGCCAGCAGACATTCTCGGCTCGGAAGTGCTTGAGGACAGTGACGCTGGCAAACGAATGTTCAGATTTGTAAAAGGCCCTGTTTTCTGCCAACTCTTGATGGCTGACGAAATAAATCGTGCCAGCCCGCGTACCCAGTCAGCCCTGTTGCAGGCCATGCAGGAACACCACATCACCATTGGTGGTGAAACCTACGACCTGCCATCACCCTTTCATGTGCTGGCCACACAAAACCCGATTGAACAGGAAGGGACCTATCCCTTGCCGGAAGCCCAACTGGACCGGTTCCTGCTGGAAATCAATGTGCCCTACCCGGACCTTGAATCTGAACGGCGCATGCTGTTTGCCACAACCGGAAACAACGAAGTGCAGGCATCTGCAGTATTTACCCGCGATGAACTGATGCGCGCGCAGCGCTTGACCCGCACCATACCGGTTGGAGACAAGGTCACAGATGCCATACTTGAACTTGTACGCTCAGCACGTCCCGGCCCTGATGCATCTGATTTTACAAGAGAAAATATATCATGGGGCCCTGGTCCACGCGCCAGCCAGTCATTGATGCTGGGCGTGCGTGCCCGCGCCTTGATTGATGGCAGGCTATCACCATCGCTGGACGATGTAGCAGCACTGGCTGGTCCGGTTCTTCGCCACCGCATGGCCATCACTTTTGCTGCAAGAGCAGACGGGGTCAGTGTTGACGACGTGATTGCCACATTGTCCAAATCGGTAACGGGATAGGAACTGCACAAACGAATGTCTTCCCTTGCCCTGACACCAGCAAAGTTGAGAGCTTCTGCCGATAAACTGGCAGACGCCTACCCGGCCCTGCTGATTGAATCGCAGCGCATTGCCGATGCGGTTGTCCACGGCACTCATGGACGAAGACGCACAGGTCCAGGCCCTGACTTCTGGCAATATCGCGCATATTCGCCCGGTGACAGCGTTTCTCGAATTGACTGGCGCAAGACAGCACGATCCGGAAAAACCCTCATCCGCGAGAGCGAGTGGGCTGCCACAAACACCCTTTATGTGTGGGCAAGCCAAACCCCTGGCATGGATTTCATGTCCGAGCTGTCTACCGTGACCAAATCGCACCGTGCCGCCGTACTCGCACTCACCATAGCAACCCTTGCCATAAGGGCAGGCGAGCGTGTTGGTGTACTTGGATGGCCACAAACACCGGGACATACGCGCCTTGTCCTGCGCCGAATGGCAGCATGGTACTCAGACACTGCAGGTAACGGCCTCATACAACAGGCTTTGCCTCCCAAAATGGAACTGCCGCGCCATGCAACCTGTGTTCTTGTCGGTGATTTTCTTGATCCGCTCGATCAATTGAAAGAGCGCTTCAGTCAGATCGCCAGTTCTGGCCTACGCGGTCATATTGTTCAGATATGCGACCCCGCGGAAGAAACACTGCCATATAATGGACGCACTGAATTCATCGAGATGATGACAGGAGAAAAACTCATAACCGGACGGGCTGAAGCCTTGCGGGCTGATTACATCAAGGTGTTTGCTGCCCACCGCGAAGGCCTGAAGCAATTGGCCCGACAATTGGGCTGGACCTTCATCGTGCATCACACTGACCAATCACCCCACCCACTGATTGTGTCCTTGTACTCCAGATTATCGGAACGATCATGACGGCATTGTTGTCAGGGCTGGCATTTTCGACACCGTTTGCACTGGCGGGCCTACTGGCTCTACCAATCATTTGGTGGTTACTGCGGTTTACCCCTCCCAAGCCACAACAAATAAAGTTCCCCCCCTTTCGTCTGTTGCTGGACCTGATCAACCGTGAAGAGCAGCCTCAACATACGCCCTGGTGGGTGTTGCTAATGCGCATGGCTATGGCAGCAGCTATCATCCTGGCAGTGGCAGGGCCTTTGTTGAATGCATCAGATGTACGCGACCGCTCAAGTGACCCTTTGTTGATTGTCGTTGATGATGGATGGGCAGCAGCGCCTGACTGGCAAGATCGTCAAAACCTGATGCGCATGCTGTTAAGCGAAGCACAACGTGCAGGTGCAACAGCATCCGTTGTCGGCACGACAGGCTCTGCAATGGCTCACGAAATTGCTCTTGGTGATGCCAACACGGCAGCCGAACACGCAACAGCCCTTGCCCCAAAAGCACAAACACCTGACCGGGCATCAACCTTAGGCAAGCTGACTTCAAGTTTCGCTGATGTAGCCAATTTACGCGTCCTGTGGCTCAGCGACGGACTGGCCCATGCCAATGACGGCAACTTTACCGAAGAGCTTGGCAAACTGGCCAATTCCACTGCCAGGGTTGAGGTCTTGCTGCCTGAGGCAAGCAGCATTCCTGTTGCGGTGCAGAGGCCTGTTCTTGAGGCATCAAAACTCACACTGGGAGCTGTACGGGTCAACGACACGGATGCAACGAGTGCACTGGCTCAGGTGCGAGCTATCAATGGCCGTATCCTGGCAGAAGCGCCAATGGAATTTACGGTCGGCCAGACAGAAACCAGTGCCACACTTGAATTGCCCCTGGAGTTGCGTAACGAAGCAGCTCATATTGAGCTTGCAAATTCAAGAAGTGCTGCCGGCGTATACCTGTTTGACGATCGTTGGCGACGCAAGTCAGTTGCCATTTTGTCAGGCGCATCGCAGGAGTTGAAGCAACCCCTGCTGTCACCTTTGTATTATGTTGAACGCGCACTCCAGCCCAGTGCCGAGATATCCGAAATACCCTCGATGAATGATATCCAAACAGCACTGGAGGCAGGCAGCTCCATGCTTGTACTGGCAGATATCGGGGTTCTGGGTGAAAGCAACGTGACGGCTCTCAATACATGGGTTGAAAACGGTGGCGTGGTTGTACGGTTTGCCGGACCTCGTTTGTCAGGTGGTCATGACGGACTGGTGCCAGTAGAACTTCGTTCAGGTGGCCGAACTTTGGGATCTGCCCTGAGCTGGGAACAACCCCAGGGCCTTGCTCCATTTTCCGATGGCACACCATTTGTCGGCCTTGCCAATGACAAGGATGTAAAGGTAACTCGTCAGGTCCTGGCAGAACCATCAGCCACCTTACCTGGTCTGGTCTGGGCAAGCCTTGAAGATGGCACCCCATTGGTAACGGCAAAAACACAAGGCAAGGGTCTTGTTGTCCTGTTCCATGTGACAGCAAATGCGGATTGGTCCAACTTGCCGTTGACGGGTTTGTTCGTCGAAATGCTGAAGCGCATTGCCGACATCGCGCCCGCAGCTGGCGCCCTTGCCTCCGCCGAGGTACCAAATGCTGCCTCCAACGCATCTGCTGCAAGTATAGCCGAAGGAGCGTTTACGCCTGTACGGACCTTGAACGGATATGGTGAATTGACCGCACCACCTG
>JBAUGO010000159.1:0-2588 GCA_049679775.1 Anderseniella sp. | reverse complement strand
GTGCCGACCGCCTTGCCAGCAAGCTCCCGTACCAATGCCGCTTGATCGATACGCTGGGCCAAAGTTCTACGCACTTCTATCCAGGCAAATTTCATTGAATTCTCGACGATCTCGCTATCGTATTGTTTGAGCTGGTCTGAAATAGGAGCCCACTTCAAGAGCGCAGCAGGACTGCGGGTGAAGTTTTCAGGCTTCATTGCACCGAAAGCCCAATCTGTACCTTCAAGGCGTTTGTCGAAGTCTGCTTTTGCTGCCGCGTGATCCAGACCATGTGCACTGGTAACCACCTCGTTTTCAGCTAGGCCAGCAGCATATATTTTTCGTGCGATTTCAGTTCTGGCCGGAAAATCAAGGTCAGAACCCTCAAATGCAATGGCAACAGTGTGGATCGTCAAGTCCGACAGACAAGCGGCAAAAATCTGGGCAGTCGCGATGTGCATGGAGTTCTGAAACAGATCATCCTTGAAAACCTTTGGCCAGGAGGTTCCCATCCTTGTTTTCAGATATCCATAGAGCTTTTTTTGGGCAACATAGGCTGCTCGGGTTTTGGCAAAATGTTCAAGTTTGCCAAGCGAATCTATCCGTCCACCCTGTCGCTGGAAGGATATCGTCGAAATAGCTGCACTACCTGTGGATATCGCTTTTTTGATCAAATTACCCAGCAAAGTGCTTTCCTCATATAAAAAGTGGCATTTTTGTGATTTTCAGGCCCGAACATGAAGGACGGGGGTCTCTTTGAGGCGGTCTAATTCTTAAGTTTACATTGCATAGATGCGCCAAATGTGAACAATTCTTCATGTACGTGCCAATCTTTGCACGTTCTGAGGAGGAAATAAACATGTCTGACACTACTAAACAAGCCAGACAGCAGCACTGGATAAAAACGCGCAATCTTACCTACGTGGTGCTGGCGCTTTGGGTGCTCTTCGGCATTATCCTGCCGTACATGGCTTCTAGCTTGAACTCAATGTCGTTTCTCGGCTTCCCGCTGGGTTACTATATGTGTGTTCAGGGCTCACTCATTGCCTTTGTGGTCATGATCTGGGTGCAAAACTGGCGCCAGGATGCCATCGATGATGAATTCGGCGTTGGCGAAGAGTAAGGGGCAAAAAAATGGCTACTGAAACAAAAAAATCAGCCAATTTTATCGATAATCTTGGCAAAATCTATGCGATGTACACGGGTGGTTTCCTGGTGTTCTTCGCATTAATGGCATTCCTGGAGTCAATGGGAATGGGCCCCAGGGCCATCGGCATCGGCTTCGTGATGTTCACCATCGCGATTTACGCACTGATCGGCTGGCTCTCTCGTACAACACAGGTTGATGCCTACTACGTGGCGGGCCGTGAGGTTCCGGCACTGTATAACGGCATG
Organism: Anderseniella sp.; assembly: GCA_049679775.1. Taxonomy (GTDB): domain Bacteria; phylum Pseudomonadota; class Alphaproteobacteria; order Rhizobiales; family Aestuariivirgaceae; genus Anderseniella. The sequence goes on along the minus strand of JBAUGO010000159.1, from coordinate 1,214 downwards.
GCCACAGCGGCCGACTGGATGTCGGGCGCATCGTTCGTAGCACTTGCTGGCGGCATCTACTTCGGCGGTTACCCTTATCTCGGGTTCATCGTCGGTTGGACCGGCGGTTATGTGCTGGTGAACTCGCTGATGGCGCCATACCTGCGCAAATTCGGCTGCTACACGGTGCCAGACTTCATCGGCACTCGCTACGGTGGCAATCTTGCACGCTTTTGCGCTGTTATCGTGCTTGTGGCGGCTTCGTTCACCTACGTGACCGCACAGATCAACGCAACCGGGACCATTGCTGCGCAAACGCTCGGTGTACCGTTTGAAGTTGGCGTTTACCTCGGCCTTGCAGGCATCTTCGTCTGCTCGATGCTGGGTGGCATGCGTGGCGTGACCTGGACCCAGGTGGCCCAGTACATCGTGCTGATCATCGCCTACCTCGTGCCGATCATCTGGATGTCCAACAAGCAAGGCTTCGGCATCATTCCACACTTCTCGTACGGCGAAGCAGTTCAGCGTGTTGTTGAACTTGAATCCCAGTACGGGCTGAACAAAGCTACTGAAGCAATCAAGGGTCTGTCTGTTCTGACCACACCGACCAACTCACCTGAAGGTAGTGAGTGGAAGATGGTCACGCTGGCCATCGCCATGATGACCGGTACAGCTTCTCTGCCTCACATCCTGATGCGCTACTTTACCACACCGTCCGTGCGTTCCGCACGCCGGTCAGTGGGCTGGTCGCTGTTCTTCATCTTCCTGCTGTACTTCTCTGCGCCGGCTCTTGCCACGCTGTCGAAGATCCAGCTGCTCGACCCCAACTACGCCACAGCGGTGATAGGTAAGACGGTCGAGGAAGTGCAGAACCTTGAATGGGTGAAGCGCTGGACAGAGGTGGGCATGCTTGCCGTTGCTGATCAGTCCGGTGACGGTATTATCCAGCTCAACGAGTTCTTCATGCGACCCGACATTGTCGTGCTCGCCACTCCGGAAATCGCAGGCTTGCCCTACGTGATCTCCGGCCTTGTGGCTGCCGGTGGCCTTGCTGCCGCCATGTCGACCGCTGACGGTCTCCTGCTGGCTATCGCCAACGCCCTGTCGCACGATCTGTACTACAAGATCATCGACCCGAAGGCAGACACCAAGAAGCGTCTTATCGTCGCCCGTGTACTGCTCCTGGTTATCGGTCTTGCTGCGGCGTTCATCGCGTCGCTGAAGCTGACCGGTAT
>JBAUGO010000158.1:0-2099 GCA_049679775.1 Anderseniella sp. | reverse complement strand
CTTTTTCACAGGCAACGCTTATGGAACTCCGACGGATGTCCCTTGGGGTGTTGAGTTATGGAATGCAATGCGGCATCCGGTCCAACTTTACGATGCTATCGCGCTGTTGATTGTGCTGGTTGTTCTGTGGTATCTGCATAAAAAAGTATTGGACGGGGAGCTATTTTGGCGTTTTCTCATGCTCTATAGTTTGAGTCGCTTGTTCCTGGATATGTTTCACTCAAATGCCTCGGTTTGGGGCCCAGGTATCCGTATCAATCAGATAATCTCACTGGCAACGCTATTGCTCAGTCTCTTTATCCTTTCTCTCTTCGCTCAACAGCGTGAACAGGTGAATCGTGAACAGATGAACGACCAACCTGACGATCGCAATTTGTTGTACGTTAGTAAATCGACTTTGTAGCAAACTGCTGAAAGGATGTGTTAAGACGCCTTTCAGCGGAAGGGCAACTGAATCAAGAACAAAATTTGGAACTTATCGGAGATGTAGATGGATATACCAAATCAAAAGAATCGTAATATCCTCAGACCTTTGTTAGTCGTCAGCCTGCTCGTGTTGGCGGTGGCCGTCGTGCTGAATGCTTGTGTCATGCCGACCATTATGCCATCGGAAGATGCAGCGGCAATCGAAGTTAGTGGCGCGGTTGAGGCTACAGTTGACGCAGCAATTGCACTGGCAGTCAAGGCGACGCTGACATCCGTCTCAGCAGATGATCGCATAACCAAAGGAACCACCGTCAACGAGGGTCAAGAAGTTGCTGCCGTGACAACAGCATCTGCAGGAGCAACATCTGGTGAGACAGATGCCACCTCGACTGTCGAAACTGGGAAAAGCACTGAAGGTCCGATGTTGATCACGCCAACCCCCGATCGTTCAGCCGAAATCATGGGTGCAATTGCTCAAAATACCCGACACTTCAAAGGAAACTCAGATGCCGCAGTCGTGATTGTGGAATTCAGCGACTTCCAATGACCATACTGTCGGCAGTTTGCCACTGACGCGGGTCGTCAGATTGATGAGCAGTATGTAAAAACGGGGGTTGTACGCTTCGGGTATGTGCAATTTGCCTTTCTGGGGCAAGAATCCTTATGGGCAGGCGCGGCCAGCGAGTGCGCCGATGAACAGGGTAAGTTTTGGGAATACCACGATTATCTGTTCGCGAACTGGTCCGGTGAAAATCAAGGCACGTTTAGTCAGGAAAATCTCAAAAAGTTCGCCGCCGACATGGGGCTAGACACGGTCAAGTTCAATGAGTGTGTGGACTCCGGGCGCATGGAAGCAGTTGTTCAACAAGATATTGACTTCGCCCGCCAACTGGGCGTCTCCAGTACACCAACGTTCGCCGTGAATGGCAAACCTGTGCAGGGAGCATTGCCTTTCCCACGCTTTCAACAACTCATCGAGCAGGAGCAAACAAAATGAAATGGCAGCCCTTAACGTTTCTGCGCTTATTGCTTTTGCTTACTGTAGCATTGGCCGGTTGTGGTGCGACCCAGCAGCCGGCCAATGCCGACACCGGCGGGTTAGTGATTGAGTTGACGACGAAGCCTGATCCACCGGTGGCCGGTCAGGTCGAGTTGATCGTCACACTAATGGATAGCTCGCAACAAGGCGTTGAGGGTGCAGCAGTCAACCTATTGGCCAGCCACAGTTCGATGGCAAACATGTTGACACAGAAGCAGGCGACCAGCATAGGCAACGGCCAATACAGTACAATTTTCGATTTCAGCCAGGGAAGCCAGGGCGACTGGCGCGTTACGGTGGAAGTGCGCAACGCACAGCCGAAGACGCTCCGTAAAAACTTTGTCATTACCATTCCATAGATCAAAAAAGGAACCCTTCCGTATGCGTGTTTACTTCAAATCAGTCATTCTACTTCTCTTTTCTCTCCTTCTGCTGAGCGCTTGTACAGGAGCAATGCCCGGCATGTCTGGCATGTCCAGCGATGCCAACGGGACTATGCAGACTATGGATCAGGCGACTGCAATGCCCATGGATCACAGCAATATGGTGATGGATGCAGACCAACCGTTCGACGCTCAATTCATCGACAGCATGATCGAGCACCATCAGGGTGCCATTGATATGGCGCAGGAAG
>JBAUGO010000157.1:0-6529 GCA_049679775.1 Anderseniella sp. | reverse complement strand
CTGGACGGCAGATCTTCAAGTGCCACGTGATCTTCACTGGTAACGCGCCCGCGGACCGAAATCCCGGCTAGATGTACTGATTGCTTTGAGCCCGAAATGAGCGGGTGCCAGTTTTCAAGTGGTTTTTCCTCCCAGACCAGACGATAGGCACACGTGGCAGGCAACCAGCCAAGCTCTGTGACGTTTGCGGGATCCAGCTTAATGCAATCATCGACGATTTCATGCCGATTATGATAATTCTTGCACCTGCATGTCTGGCAGTTCAGCAACTTGCAACTGACATCGGTTGTATATATCTGCCCGGTATCTTCATCCTCAAGTTTGACAAGACAACATCTACCACAGCCATCACACAGGGATTCCCATTCCTGCTGCGTCATATCCTGGAGTTTCTTGACTTCCCAAAAGGGCGGGTCTGATTTCATGGGACGGAACTCAAAATCTCGTGTTGTTTGGTAACTTGTTCAGAAATCTATTGTATAGTGATGGCTTATGGGGAATTAAATGTTGAGGCTTTGCGAAAATAGCCTTTCTGGTGCAGGAATTGCATGCGGCCACATAAGGCATATATGTGATACAATTAAATCATCGCATCGCTATACGTAAAGACAACACAAAGATTGAGTGGCAAATCATCAATGAAGAACATGCTTAAGTTCTTTATGGGCCTGGACGGAGTAATCTCAAGCACCGCGTTTGAGATCTACGATGGCTTGCGTCGCTGGTGGATTGCGTATTCCAATTGGTTGTTGCGGTTCCGTATCACCGGCATCAAGCGTATCATTGTTGACTTGCTTGATGATGTCGCAACATTCGGCACAGTATTTGCACTTGGCATCATAGCAATTGCACTACCAACACTTAAAGAAACAGATGATATCTGGAATTCCGGTCGCAGGTATGCTGTTACCTTTACAGACAGCAACGGTGAAATCATCGGCCGGCGCGGCGTCCTGCAAGATGACGCCATCCCGCTGGAGGAGATCCCCCCGCACCTTGTGAAGGCGGTCCTGGCAACTGAAGACATCCGCTTCTTCCAGCACTTTGGTGTGGATGTGCTCGGCACAGCTCGCGCAATGGTCGCCAATGCCAAGGCGCAAGATGTCGTTCAGGGTGGCTCCACATTGACCCAACAGCTGGCAAAGAACCTGTTTCTGTCACCTGAACGCTCCTTGCGCCGTAAGGTTCATGAGGCCTTTTTGGCCTTGTGGATCGAAGCGCGCCTGAGTAAAGCAGAAATTCTAAAAATGTACCTCGATCGCACCTACCTTGGTGGCGGTACATACGGCATGGAAGCCGCATCTCAGTACTATTTTGGCAAGTCAGTTCGGGATGTAAATCTGCCTGAAGCTGCCATTCTTGCAGGCCTGTTCAAGGCACCGTCTTCCTATGCGCCCCATGTCAATCCCGAGGCTGCAAAAAACCGCTCAAATGTTGTCCTCGGCCGCATGCTGGATGTCGGCTACATCACTCAGGGTGAATTGCTGGAGGCTTCACGTAACACACCACAGATCATTCGACATGAAACAACTTCCAATCCTGACTATTTTCTGGATTGGGCCTACAAGGAAACACTGCAACTAATTGATGAGTACAAGCTGACGGACGATTATGTTGTTGAAGTTAAAACCACGATTGACCTCGCCATGCAAAAGGCAGCCAAGGAAGAAATCACCACTACGCTGACTAACGAAGGCCCGCGCTACAACGCCACCCAGGCAGCACTTGTTTCGATGACTCCATCAGGAGCGGTCAAGGCCATCATCGGTGGGCGCGACTATGAAGAGAGCCAGTTCAATCGAGCCACCGATGCGCTTCGCCAGCCTGGTTCTTCATTCAAGCCCTTTGTATATCTTGCAGCCCTTCTTTCAGGCATGAAGCCTGAAACAGCGATTGTGGACGGCCCGATCACCATCGGAAACTGGTCACCCAAAAACTATTCAAACCGTTATGCCGGACGAACCAATCTGATCACCGCTCTGGCAAAATCATATAATACCGTGCCGGTTCGCATCATGACGCAGGTAGGCCGCAAGAAAATCATCGATTCCGCTCACCTTGTTGGTGTCCAATCAGAAATCATGAATGTTCCGGCCATGGTTCTGGGCCCAAGCGAAATCACCGTTCTCGATATCACCAGAGGCTATGCAACTTTCGCCAACAATGGCGTCATTAGTCAGCCACATACCGTGCTGGAAATGCGCAGAGCATCAGGCGAACTGATTTACTCTCGCGAGCGTAATGCGCCCAAGCCCAAACAGGTCATCCCTCGCGAGGTTGCCGCTGACATGAACAGGATGCTTGGTCAGGTTGTTACTGCTGGTACCGCACGGCGTGCCGATCTTGGCTATACACCTGTTGCCGGCAAGACAGGGACCACACAAAGTTATCGTGATGCCTGGTTTGTTGGCTTCTCGGGCAAACTTGTCACTGGTGTCTGGTATGGCAATGACGACTACTCCCCAACCAATAATGCTACCGGTGGCTCGATCCCGGCATCAACATGGAAAGCCTTCATGTTACGCGCAGATACAGCAAAAGCACCCGTTTCCCTCCTGGGCCTTCCAGCGACTGCCCAGCATCAGGCTTTCCTGGACGCCAATCGCAACACTCTCGAAAATGTCGGTGGTCCCGAGGTACAGATCGCTGCCATTGATCCTGAGGCAGAAACCACAACAGACGGGTCCAACGTCAATCCCAAAGACGATGCGGTTGTGAATGTCTTGCGTGACATGTTTACCCTGTTCAAAAAGCAGGAAACACGGGTAAGGGTCATAAACACCAAACGCAAGACCTCTAACTCTGGCAATAATAACGTCAGGATCATTTCTTCTGGCGGAAATGGCAGAAAGAACAATTCAGCGCATCGCCAACAAAACGCGCAACGACTTAGGCAGTTGTTACAATCACGATAAGAATGTCATTGCATCCGGAGGAACTTCGGATTTGCAGATACCCCATCAAATTAAGTACTATTGATTGCCCTTTTCGCTAAAAACTGTACTGCGTTATAAATGATGAACTTACCGATCAAACTTGCGCTCAGCGTCCTCATAGGCAGCACGTTCGGTCTGGGCAGTGCATCCTACATGACAAGCGACTCAAGCGGGTTTTTTGCAAGCAAGCTTGGTCACTGGTACAGCTGGCCGGTGACCAGCGGCTCAGACAGCAATCCCTATGTGCTGGCACGATATATTTCCAACGGACACTTGCCGGAGCACTTTAGCGAAGTACTGTCTTTCTACCGGACGCATGACGATGATGGAAACCGGCTTTCTGAAGACTGCACATATGTCTTGTCCATGAAACGTCCATCGGCGCGGCGATGGTCTGTATCTGCAACGGTCGGGGCAACTGATGCTGCCGAGACATTTCTCAAGGACACCGTCATTTCAAGAGCTGGCATCGTGGAAATCAGTATTTCTGCAACGCCTCAACCGGGCAATTGGCTAGCCATTTCTGATGACGATAATCCCGTCATCCTGTTCCGGATGTACGACAGTGATTCTATTGCTGCCAATGCTCAGGGTGATAACCAGCAGCTTGAATTACCTTCAATAACGCTGGGAGATTGCTCATGACCTCCTCTCGCGTATTCTGGGTTTTCTTTACGGTTTTGGTCGCGATTGCGTCCCACCTATCCTATGTCTTGTTTGTACCCGCCAATCAGTTGCAGAACAAAATCAATGCCGTGGTGAATGAGCATGGCGTCAATCAGCTTGCGTTCGCCATTGCCGGTTCAGCAGCAGCGCAAATAGTACAGCACCCAGACGAACTGGTTTATGCGGTGTGTCCGTTTGATTTGTCGCGCGGACCCTTGCTGATCAGTTCACGGGTGCCGGATGATTATTGGTCGCTGGAAGTTTATAATGAACGAGGCGGTACTATTTACACCATCAATGATCAACAGGTGCCGAGAAAGCAGTTTAATCTGGAACTATATGATGATGACCCAGATCCTCAGGCAATTGTGAACACGGCTCAATCCAGCTCAAGCAGCAGCTTGATCACAATTTTGACCGGCTCAACCAGGGGGGTTGTGATTATTCGTTCTGCAGGCGCGACACAACTCGAAAGGACGCGGTCCCTCGAGGCCCTGAAGAGCAGTTCGTGTAGCGTTAAAAGTTAGTGTTTCAAGCTAGCCTGTGACTGCTGGTCAGATGTATTGTCCCAGCGTTCCTGGCGGACACCAGGAAAAATGACAACCTCACATAAGACCTGATCTGCAACCTGGCGTTGCTGATCCTTGCGCGGTGTCGCGACAAAACTCAGTATGTTGGACATGATATTAGGCCCCTCCGGCCGATGATTTCCCATAAGTGCGATTAAGCAGGCTGTTTGGTTAAAAATTGACTAACCAAAGGCTGCTTCAGGGAAATGTGAGGATATACAGCTTGAAATTACACCCTTAGAAAGGCTTTGCCGTCTCGATCCTCGACCTCAATCACCCAGATATCGGGGTCATATCCGGCTTGCCGTGCCAGATATCGATCAATTTCCTCCTGTGGCACCGCTTTTTCAAAGATTTCTTCAAAAATCCGATCTCCCTGGTCATCCACACTCGGCCCGACAGGTGGCCCCATCAACCAGTTATGTTCATCGCTGATGCGAATGGAAATATAGATACTGCCGGCTTCTGGTGCGCCTTTGCGAACAATCACGCAGGGCATTGCTGCCATTTCACATCGCCGCCTATAGGCCGCAATCCAGATATCAGCCTTCACGGACATTTTGGCAGCCCCAGCTTTCTGCGTATTTTACTGATTGGACAGGCCCGCAACACCGGTATCATCAACCAGTTCCAACAACATCGCATCTGACAACTTACCCGTAATTGGCCAACCGCGATCGGCCTCAAACGCCTCAATGGCCTGGCGTGTCTGTGCGCTTGGACGGCCGTCAATTTCACCTGGAGAATAGCCCAGGCGCGAAAGCGCCTGCTGCACCTGATGCAGTCTGGGACTGGCCTTGCCAGCATCATTGACCCTGTTCGCAAGCTGTATATGATCAATAACGGGTTGTGTTATCACACCTGTTACCGGCAATGCGTTCAATGCCTGATATTTGCGGATTGCATCACGCGTATCTGCACCAGGCAATCCATCTATCAACCCCTCATAAAGACCAAGTGCGCTCAGTTCCTGTTGCGCCAGCAGAACCAGATTTGTCTGTGAGAGTTCGGCTTGCGGACTTGCAAGCACATTATCTGTTGAACTTGTTTGAAGGATCAATTGCGCCAAAGGATCCTCGAATGAGGGTGCCGCCTGTCCTTGAGGTATGTTGACGCTGACACTTGCTGCAGGGAATTTATTGCCCGCTGCAGCTACAGGACCATGATTGACTTTAACTTCACCCACCACGTTCTTTGTGATCTGCTGTTGAGCCAATCCGTCTTGTTCAGTGATCATCACAGGGGCAGGAGCCACTGCGGAACGCTCAAAAACCGGCTTGTCACCGCTAAACAGATTTAGCCAGATTGCGCCGGACAATAACAGCGCAAGGCACGTTCCAGCAATAAGGACACCCTTGCCAGGCTCTTGCGAGTAACCCGGATTGTAAATGTCTTCGTGCATGACATACCTTTTTGAAAACACATGGTGAAGAATTTTTGATCAGGCTAGTGTTGTCATAATTGGGTTAACACAGCATTGCCAAAGCTGATTTTAATGGATCATGCCTTGCCCAAAAAACGCAGCAAATCCGGCACTTTCATAATAAATCCTGTCAACTTGATTAAAGTTTGACCTAAATTTGATTTAAATACAACTAAACTAAATCTGTTTCTTTTTATTCCAGCTAAATCTGATATCACTATGTTCATCTCATGAATATTTGGATCAACCAAGTGTCATGGGGTAAAAATGGGTATAACAAGATATATTGTGTTTGGAGCAGCTGCGTTTGCGCTTGCTCCAATGCCGCCTGAAGTTGAACAATCAGGTCAACAGATTCAGCCAGCTGCAACTGTCGAGACGCACGAAGTCATATCTGGCGCCATAGGTGCATTTACAGATGTTGCATCATTTTGCGTTCGCCAGCCGCAAACATGCAAAGCAATGGCCGAGATTGCCGAAGTAGCTGAAGTCAAAGCAAAATACTCGTTTCGACTGGCTTATGAGTGGGCCAATGGTGCGACCAGAGGAACTCCCGATGATCCTTTGCTTTTGAAAGGCATGTTAACTGTTACGCCACCGGACGAGGACATCATGGTTTCCCCGCCTGCAGGCGCTAAACCACCAGAAGACGCAGGCCTGACAGGGCTTTTGAAATCATCAGACATTGTAGACCCGATCACCACAAACTCGACAACACGCGTCGCAGCTGGCTCTGATGCTGGTACCAACACTCTTCAAATTGACGATCTCGTGCCTGAATGGCGCGGTCCCGACACACCGAAACAGGGTTAAAAGATACCCCACCCGGCAACCCACCGGGCTACTTGGCCGCAAAGCATACCTGCCCAATCATGCTTTGCGGCCATTTTCTCTATTACGGGTCTCTTGCCATCCATACGTCCGGCCTCTATTCC
>JBAUGO010000156.1:0-2158 GCA_049679775.1 Anderseniella sp. | reverse complement strand
ACAAAGCTACTTCGTCGAGCCCCTCTCCCGGTGCGTCCTCAATGACCACCGCCCCCGCAGCCATCAAGGTTGGAACGCAGGTGCGCGTCAGCTCGCTCGCCCTGACAACACTTGCCCCACTTGCCGTTCGCCACACATCACACAAGTGGCTTTTTCCAGAACCAGGTGGTCCAACAAGCACAAGCACAGACGATGGCCATTGCGGCCAGGCATCAACGGCCGTTACTGCGGCCTTGTTGGCGCCAGACACGAGAAAATCCTCCCGCCCCGTGGCAGCACGGTGAGACAAATCCAGCACCAGCTGATCTGAATGCTTTGATGACACTTTGAAAATCCGTTTCTAGTCCAGTGGTGGCGACACGTCTGGTGCTTTTTTGCCGCTACCCAGATACATTTTTGATGACAAATACTGGTTCAGGAAAAACCGCGAAAGAACCCCAATTGCAGCAGCCATTGGTACCGCCAGCAATATACCGGCAAACCCGAACAAATATCCAAACGCCAGCAGCGCAAACATCAGCCAGACCGGATGAACACCTATCGAGCGGCCCACCAACTTGGGCGACAGAAAATTGCCTTCCATAAACTGGCCAGCTGCGAAAATCGCAGCAATGATCAATATCTGGATATAATCCGGCCAGAACTGCACCAGGGCTGTGGCAATTGCCAGTACACCTCCAACAGCAGCCCCGACAAACGGAATAAAAGACAACAAACCTGCTGTCAGGCCTATGAGCAGGCCAAAGTTCAACCCGGCAATAATCAGGGCAATGGCGTAAAAAATGCCCAGTGTCAGGCATACTGTGCCTTGGCCTCTGATAAAACCGGCCATGGCACGATTGATGTCCGCTGCTATGGTGCGCACTGTAGCGAGATGATCACGTGGCACCCAGCCATCAATGCGAGCAACCATACGGTCCCAATCATTGAGCATGTAGAACGTCACCAGCGGTGTAATGACCAGCAGTGACATGAGATTGAATAACGCAAGCCCCCCAGTAAGGATCGATTGAAGCAATTTGGCGATCCAGCCGGCAGCCTTGGTCGCAATTTCAGAACCAGAGGCTGGCAAGGTCGAGCCGGTCTTGGCCAGAATATCCTTGAGCCACGCAGGTGCCATTTCATTGAACAGCGCCACCAATGTTGCAATCGTGGCTGGTAACTTCTCTGCAAAGCCCGCAATCTGATCTCCAATCAATGGAGCTACAAGCAGCAATGTCAGAACCAGCGCAAACACACTGGTCAGCACGATGAGCAATGTTGCAACCAGGCGCGATAAGCCAAGGCGTTCAAGCGCGTCTGCAACAGGGTCTAGAAAATAGGCAAGCACAATACCTGCCAGGAAGGGCAGCAGAATATCAGCAAACAGCCACATAAAAACGATGATCGCGGCAAGTACCGACAGCCATGAAAATACCTGACGCTGCAAAGTCATTTTCAAACCTTTACTCAGTGGATGCGCCCAACGAGTTGTCAGTACCACCGTTCGCCATATGTTGTAACCAGTCCCTGAGATAAACTGCAAGAGACACCAGCGTCAGGATAGCCGTAAGTGCCGACCCCATGATGACAAGGTCAGCATTGACCTTGGAGAACGCAAGAGCGGCAAGAAGGCAGGCAACCAGTACAATCTGCATCACGGTGTTGGCTTTCTATACAATGTGCGGGCGAATGGTGATCGGCTTGCCCATAAGCCATGACAGTATAACAGCACCAACAATTGCAAGGTCGCGGCTGACCACAATGATCACGAGCCATCCGGGCAAGTGCTCAAATATGCCAAGTACGACATAAATCGCCACCAGAAGAGCTTTGTCAGCAATCGGGTCTAGATAGGCACCAAGCTCAGACGTGAGATTGAACTGTTTGGCGATGAAGCCGTCTACAGCGTCCGAAATTCCAGCAAGCAGAAATATGAAAAACGCACCTGAATAATGCGTTTGATACAAAAGCCACACGATCAGCGGCACCAGAAACAGCCTCGCGATCGTGATGAAGTTGGGTATTGTCATGGTTTGAGCTTTTCACGTCTTGGTGACGAGATCAATTTGATTGCAACACCCATGTGCCACCAACATTTTGTAACGCCAGACCAGCAGACCATAATGAATTTCTCAGCTGCTCAAAACCCGATACATAAGACAACTGAACTATAGCT
>JBAUGO010000155.1:0-2282 GCA_049679775.1 Anderseniella sp. | reverse complement strand
CTCCTACAGTCGCAGCCAGTTTGATCGAGTTACACAAGCCAAGCGCCAGCCAGGCTCTGCCATAAAGCCGTTCGTTTATGCTGCAGCTCTTGATAATTGGTACACCCCATCATCTGTTGTGTTGGATGCGCCAATTGAGATCAAGCTGAGCAATGGCGAGACATGGAAGCCATCCAACTATACCAAGAAGTTCTATGGGCCTTCGACATTGCGCCGCGGCATTGAGTTTTCCAGAAATGTCATGACCGTGCGCCTGGCACAGGATATGGGCATCAAGAAATTCACCGGACTGACTGAAAGCCTCGGTATCTATGAACGCCTGGCACCGGTGCTGGCTACGTCACTTGGTTCGGGAGAGACCACGTTGATGCAAATGACCACTGCCTATTCCATTCTTGCCAATGGCGGCAAGAAGATAGAGCCGACAATGCTTGATCGCATTCAGGATCGATATGGCCGTACTGTTTGGCGCCATGACAAGCGTGAATGTACCGGATGCAATGCAGAGAACTGGGAGAATCAGCCAGAACCTGAATTCATCGATAACCGTCAGGAAATCATGAACCCTTTCACTGCCTATCAGATCACCTCAATGCTGGAAGGCGTGGTAGAGCGTGGTACAGCAACGAAGCTCCAGGAATTGGGCAAACCCATTGCTGGCAAGACAGGCACAACAAACGAAGAGCGTGATGCCTGGTTCATTGGTTACACGCCAGATCTGGTTGTCGGCGTTTATGTTGGCTATGACCGTCCTCGACCCATGGGCAAGGGTGAGACAGGTGGGGCACTGGCAGCACCCATCGTAAGTGATTTCATGAAGCTTGCCTTGAAGGATGTGCCCGCAACACCATTTCGTGTGCCTGCTGGCGTGAGGCTCATTCCTATTAATCCCAAGAGTGGCAAGCGGGGCACTTATGGTGAGGAGAATGTGATCCTGGAAGCTTTCAAGCCAGGTGAGGAGCCGCCAACCCGTTCGCGTGTTGTTACAGGAGGCGAGGGTCTTGCTTCCAGTGGTGTCAATGTCAGCTCTGATGGCGATAGTCGTTCCGGCGGCGGTGGAAATGCCGGTGCTGCTGCCGTTTCCGAAGGCGGGTTGACGACAGGTACCGGTGGCCTGTACTGACCACTTTCAATTCTAATTATTGCCGAAAGAATCGGGAATGCGCGCGGAAATAGAGACACTTGTTGATGAGTTCAAGCAATCCATTGGATTGCTGAGGAGGCATCTTTGACTGGGATCAGGCACTACGTGATCTCGATCTGCTGAATGCCCAGGTAGAAGACCCGAACCTCTGGGATAAACCGGAGGAAGCGCAAAAAGTCATGCGCAGGCGTCAGGAACTTGAAACCCGCATTGGCACTGTCCAGCGTCTTGAGCAGACAATTGCAGATAGTGTCGAGTTGATCGAACTTGGCGATATGGAAGGTGATCAGGCAATTGTCGATGAAGCAGAAGCCAATATAAAGGCACTGCAGCCGGAAATCGCACGGCTGGAAATTGAAACCCTGTTGTCAGGTGAAGCAGATTCCAATGACAGCTTTGTTGAAGTGCACGCAGGCGCCGGTGGTACTGAAAGCCAGGACTGGGCCTCGATGCTGAACCGCATGTACACCAGATGGGCTGAAAAGCAGGGCTACAAGGTTGAGCTTATTGAAATGCACGACGGTGAAGAAGCGGGCATTAAATCAGCTACATTGAAGGTCAACGGTCACAATGCCTATGGCAGACTGAAAACCGAAAGCGGCGTGCATCGCCTTGTACGTATATCGCCCTATGACAGCAATGCGCGCCGCCACACATCGTTTGCGTCTGTCTGGGCCTATCCTGTCATTGACGATAATATCGAGATCGACATTAATGAAAGCGATTGCCGTATAGACACCTATCGCGCTTCTGGTGCAGGTGGTCAGCACGTCAATACAACTGATTCCGCTGTACGCATCACTCACATGCCGACCGGCATTGTGGTTCAATGTCAAAATGAACGCTCACAACACAAGAACCGCGCGACTGCATGGGACATGCTTCGCGCAAGAATGTATGAACGTGAATTGCAAATCCGCGAAGAAGCTGCAAATGCGCAGGAAGCGAGTAAATCCGATATTGGCTGGGGCCATCAGATACGCTCATATGTTCTGCAGCCCTATCAGCTTGTGAAAGACTTGAGAACCGGCCATGAAAGCACAAATCCAACCGCTGTGCTGGACGGAGACCTGAACGACTTCATTGAGGCTTCGCTCGCGCAACGGGTGCATGGCGGCGGCCCCGACGGCGTTGAGGA
>JBAUGO010000154.1:0-3621 GCA_049679775.1 Anderseniella sp. | reverse complement strand
GTTGAAGATTGATTGCGAGCTGCTGGGTAAACTGTCCAGACACCGCAAACGACAAATCCGCGCGATGGGCAACATCGACTGCGTGCTCATGCACCTGGGTTGCACTGGACTGAAATGCCATGACGCTGAAGACCCCGAAACAAACTGACAAATACGGTTGCTGATAAAGCCCGTTATAGAATGTTTTTACCTGCGGACTGAACACATGTCTTAACAGATGCTTAACAAACCATGCCGTATTGGGATATTGAGGTAAAACCAGTTCTAAAAGCAACATCACAAACCGGTAAAAACATGCTTCGTGTAACCATCGAAATAGTTCCGCCATCAGGTCCGGCTCGTCCGGTCGGTCGGGTTGAGATATCCAATGATCAATCCGGCACTGACAAGGTGTCCAACCATGATGCCGTGGTGTTTGTGCCAACGGATGATGGTGGCTTCAAGCCTGCGGACAAGGCCCGCATAGAAGGCTTTAACCGCGATGGGCTAAGCCATTTTCACCTGGCGTTCTATGCGTTGAAGGCACTGTTGCGGATTCACCCCTGAGGCATCAGGATCACATAGTGCTTGCGCACCTTCTTCACTGTTTCCCAGGTGCCTGAAAAACCTGCCGGAATGATAAATCCATCACCTGCTTTCAGCGTCCAGCTCTCACCGGTCTCACTGGTCAAAACGGCTTCGCCCTCGATGAAATGGCAAAACTCCCATTCATCATAACTCATCTTCATTTTGCCAGGCTCACACTCCCAGATGCCACAATAAAGCCGGTCGTTTTCACCTGTCCAATGGTTCCAGGTGCTGGTATTGACCGGCCCGTCTGAAACCACCTTTGTCGGGTCAACCGTTTCATGTGTGGCCTCGGGCGCACCCGGGCCTGATGTCTTCATGACAATAATGCCGCTCATTCTGCTGCTTCCTGTGTTGATGCGTTTTGTATGGCACTCCAAACCTTGAACGGTGTCAACGGCATATCGATGTGGCCGATGCCAAATGGCTTGAGCGCATCCATAACCGCGTTCACCACTGCAGGCGGTGCGCCGGTTGCCCCGGCTTCACCAGCCCCCTTCACCCCCAACGGGTTGGATTGCGTCGGCG
The DNA here is from genome assembly GCA_049679775.1 of Anderseniella sp. Taxonomy (GTDB): domain Bacteria; phylum Pseudomonadota; class Alphaproteobacteria; order Rhizobiales; family Aestuariivirgaceae; genus Anderseniella. The sequence goes on along the minus strand of JBAUGO010000154.1, from coordinate 2,526 downwards.
CATCCTCATTAAACTCAAGCCCGATATCTGGAATGTCATGCGCGCGCGGCATGCAATAGTCCATGAACGAACCGGTCAGCAACTGTCCGGTCTCATCATACGCAACCCCTTCCAGAAGCGCCTGCCCAATACCTTGAACAGCACCCCCCATCACCTGACCGCCGGCAATGAGCGGGTTGATGATGCGCCCGAAATCATCGACCACCGTATAGCGCGAGATCACGCTGGTACCTGTGTCAGGATCAACCTCCACTTCACATACATGAACACCATTGGGATAGGAGAACTGCTTGCGCTCATAGGTCATGCTGGATGACAGCGTATCGGGTACACCCTTCGGCAATTGCCCAGCCAAAGCCCGCAGTTTCGATTGCAGGTCCAACAGGCCAATGGCCCTGTCAGTCCCTGCAATTGTGAACTTGCCTGCCTTGAACTCAATGTCCTGTGGAGCAGCTTCCAGTAAATGTCCTGCCGCCAGCTTGCCCTTGTTGACCACTTCATGACTGGTGGTCAGCACGGCTGATCCGATAATCATCAAGGAGCGAGAACCACCGTGGCCCCCGCCTGTCTTGATGACATCCGTATCGCCTGTGATGTAGCGCACCTTGGACGGATCTATGCCAAGCTCGGAGGCGATAATCTGCTTGTAGGTGGTCTCATGGCCCTGCCCGGTTGCTGTTCCACCCGTGAGCAGGGAAACGGCGCCATCATCCTCAAAGCGGATTTCTGCAAAGTCAGCCGGCATCCCCAGCACAACCTCAAGATAACTCGACACACCAAGCCCACGCAGCTTGCCCTTGCGCTCGGATGCGGTGCGGCGTTTGGCAAAGCCATCAGCATCATGTGCCTTCAAGGCCTTGTTCAAGGTGCCGTCAAAGTCGGCTGTATCAATCACCATTCCCAGCGCCATCTTGTGCGGATACTCGCGAATGAAATTCTGCCGCCTGAGCGCAATCGGATCGCGACCAGTCTGAAAAGCCGCCAGATCAACCAACCGTTCAATGACATAAGCGCTTTCCGGCCTGCCCGCACCGCGATAGGCATCAACCGGCACAGTGTTGGTGAACACCGCATCCACTGCCATCGACACACTGGGAATGCGATAATTTCCCCCCATTGATACCCAGCTTGCAGAGGTTGGGATAATGGTCGCATAGGACGAAAGATAAGCCCCCATATTGGCGCGCGTTTCCACCTTGAGCGCTGTAAAGTTACCTTCTGAATCCAGCGCCAGTGTCGCCGTTGTCAGATGATCGCGGCCATGGATTTCCGACAGGAAATTTTCAGTACGTTGCGCAATCCATTTTACCGGGCGCCCAATGAGTTTTGCTGCCAGCATCACCATGACATTTTCCGGGTAGACAAAATTTTTCGCCCCGAAACCACCACCCACATCTGGCATCACCACCCGCACCTTTTCGTGCGGCACCTTGAAAATGGTATCCGCCATCTGACCCTTCTGACCATGCACGGCTTGGCCCGAAACATGCAGGATCACCTGATCCTTCGCCTTGTCATAATCACCGATACAGCCGCGCGGCTCCACGGCAGACGGTGCCAACCTGTTGTTGATGAAGGTCAGCGTTGTCACATGTGCAGCAGATTTGATTGCCTTGTCTGTGGCCGCTTTATCGCCCTTGTGAAAATGATAAGCCTGATTGGACTTGAGCTTTGTGTGGAGCCGGGGCGTCTTCTTGTCGAGCACTGTTGCAAGATCAACCGCCGCAGGCTTGTCGGCATAGTCAACCATGACCGCTTCTGCAGCTGCCTGCGCCTGGGCTGGCGTTTCAGCAATGACCATGGCTACAGGATCGCCCACAAACCTCGCCACATCCCCCGTCAGCGCAAATCTCTCCGGCACAGCAATGCCGTTTTCATCCACACCATCCACCGTGGACAATGTCGGAAAGGCACCAAGGCCAGCTTTCTTGACATCTTTGTAGGTCAAGACCTTTATGACACCAGGCATCGCTAATGCCTCTTCAGTGTCTATCTGACCAATTTTTGCATGGGCAAAGGGCGAGCGCACAAATGCTGCATGCGCCATCCCTTCTAGCGCAATATCATCAACATAACGCCCCTCACCCTTGAGAAAACGCTCGTCCTCGACGCGGCGAACTGCCTGCCCCATTGCAAATTTCTGCATAGTTGAATTGCCTGTAAGCTGAAATTGTATCGTTGCTGGATTAGTGCACAAGCTACGTGAGTTGCGCAAGCGGGGTTCAGTCTGTCAGGTGGAAATTCGTAGCAACAACTCGTCCTTCGTTGCCACAAATCCTCCGGCAATCCACCAGTCTTCCAGCGCCACAAGTATCTCACCCACCTGAGGCCCCGGCGCGATGCCTGCTGCCACCACATCAGCTCCAGTTACAGGCAGTGTCGGCAACTGCCATTCATCAGCCAGTTGGAGCAAGCCAAGCCACCTTGCATCGTCATGGCTTTCATCCGTCCGAGCCCATTCCAGTCGCACCACTTTGCGCCATGTGCTCACGCCTGTTCTATACAGCACAACCCTTCGTTCATTGT
>JBAUGO010000153.1:0-3720 GCA_049679775.1 Anderseniella sp. | reverse complement strand
CTTCAGGCGCTTTGTCAATATTGTCATAAGACGTGAAGGTCGCTCCACCCGTCTCCGCAAGAACCTTCGTAATCGCCGCCGTCAGCGATGTCTTGCCATGGTCTACGTGACCAATCGTGCCGATGTTACAATGCGGCTTGTTACGTTCAAACTTTGCCTTGGCCATTTTTCAGTCTCTACCTTTGCCTGGGACGTAAAAATAATTAATCAACATCAAATTTGGTCAGGCCTGAAACCTGTCAGCTTAACATGCCCTGGAGCGGGTGAAGGGAATCGAACCCTCGTCTTCAGCTTGGAAGGCTATTGCTCTACCATTGAGCTACACCCGCCTGTTCAGGACTTGCCTAAAACTCAAATTGATGTCTGTTTCATTTCCTTACAGTTACTGTTTTATGTGCATCTCTTACCTGAACAAGTGGTGGAGGAGGCTGGATTCGAACCAGCGTACGCTAAGCGAACGGATTTACAGTCCGTCTCCTTTAACCACTCGGACACTCCTCCAGACTTTGTTATTGACTTAAATCACTGAAAAAACAGTGGCTTAAGCCTATAGTCGAACTCCTTGCCCAAATGGCTTTTGCGCACAAAACATTGTGCCCGGGGGTTAGCCGGGCGCTCAAGCGGCGAGTTATGCGCATGGGGCCCGCTTGTGTCAATAGGAATCGCAAGCAAATTGCGAACTGATAATGTTTGAGACTTCCCAAGAATTCTCTGAAGTCATTCAGCAGGGCTTTCAAAATGTGAACTGGGGTGTATACAAGCCTTTATGAGCCGAAACAGTCATAAGCCCAAACGGCACGCAAAGCATCTCACAGATGCTGCGACAAGACCTGCACATCTACGCAGTGGCAGCAAACCAGTTTCCATAGGCCAGAACGATATGATATTCGGTATTCATTCCGTGACCGAAGCGCTAAATAACCCCAATCGCCAGATAATAAGCCTGCATTGCACCTTGAACGCGGTTGAAAAGCTTGCAGCTGCACTAGTGTTGCGCGATGGCTTGAATGCTGAAATTGTCCACAGAAACGACCTGGATCGGGTCACTGGCAAGGACGCAGTACATCAAGGGGTTGTGCTTGTTGCAAAACCGCTGGAACAACCAGACTTGGCTGACATTGAGCCTGAGGGTACATTCGTCATCCTCGATCAAGTAACAGACCCACATAATGTCGGGGCGATTATGCGTTCTTGTGCGGCATTTGCGGTAAATGCACTGATCGCCACCAGCAGGCACAGCCCTGAAGGCTCTGCTGTAATGGTCAAATCCGCATCGGGAGCGGCAGAACACGTTCCTTTTGTTCGGGTGACGAACCTTGCTCGTGCGATGGAAAAATTGCGAGATCAGGGCGTTACATTGATCGGGTTGGACAGTGAAGCACCTGAGAACATCGCGGCGCTTGATGTAGAGCCACCTTATGCGATCGTGCTTGGCGCTGAGGGCAAAGGCTTGCGGCGTCTTACGCGTGAAAACTGCGACCACCTGGCGCGACTGGATGTACCTGGCCACATTCAGAGCCTCAATGTCTCGAACGCTGCAGCGCTTTGTCTGTTTGCCTTGCGAAAGGTGCAAAAATGAAAACACCGCCTGCCCGGCGTGACGGGTAGACGGTGCTCTCCAGTAGCTAAGGGCACATCAGCTGTTGGCTGATTACCCGTGGCTCCTGTGCCGATCCGGGATTATTCGCAGTAGCAGTTGTAGCCTGATCCAGATACCTGGCCACCGTGCACAACCACTCCGCCTGTTGCGTAACCGCCGCCGGTTGCATAGCCGCCGCCGGTTGCGTAACCGCCGCCGGTTGCATAGCCGCCGCCGGTTGCATAACCGCCACCAGTTGCATAACCGCCAACAACAACGCCACCACTTGTGGCAGTGCGTGACCGACGTGAAATGGTTACATAGGCTGCCACGCCTGTGTCATATGCAAAGGCATAACCCTTGCCACGCTTGGCCTTGCGATGAATTTTGCGGCATGTATCAACTGAGCGAATGGCTTGACCATCCAGCGTGCAGCGGTAATCAACGACGATACCACCTCCAGATGCATAAGCACCGCTTCCAGCGTATGATCCGCTTTCAGCATATGACCCGGAGCCGGAATAGGCGCCCGCATATGCACCAGAGTATCCAGTGTAAGCGCCTGAGTAGAACCCACCACCTGAACTGATCGCTACAGAACTTGAGATTGATACCTGATTGTTGGTGACATTGTTCACGATCGAATTATTGTTCGAAAGCGAATTGTTGTTCACGTTGCGGTTGTTGTTAACGTTGCGGTTGTTGTTCACATTGCGATTGTTATTCACATTGCGATTGTTGTTCACGTTGCGATCGCCACCACGACCATTGCGGAACTTGCGACCGTCTCCACGACGTCCATCGCGAAACCTCTTGCCTCCGCGCATTCCGTCATGACGAAAACCACCATCGAAACCGCGCATGGCATGACGTTGACCACGCATGCCTTGGCGATCGCCGCGCATCATGCGTCCACCACTACGGCCCATGCGCTGGCGAACCTTGCCTTGGCCCATTGCGTGACGCTGACCACGCATACCTTGACCCATTCCGAAACGTTGGCCACGCATACCTTGGCGCATTGCGTGGCGCTGGCCACGCATACCCTTCATGCCCCTCATGCCGCCTTGTGATTTGGCAGCACTTGCTCCACCCTTTTTACCGCCAGCATCGGCAGTGTCCATCATGGGTACAAAAAACATTCCGGCCACCAGAGCCGGCAAAATCAAGCCCGTTGCGATACGCATTACTACTAACTCCTCAGATTGCGACCGTTCCCGGTCAACGATTTTACTCCAAGGCCCCTGTTTCACCACACACCGCATATTAACACCCTGTATCGCAATGATACAACCAGCAGCATGAAAAACGAGTCCTAAGGGCTGAAATGCAAACAAGATGCCATAATCGAGATTGAAATTGCCCTTAAGCCGTTAACTTTTGCAAACAAGGTACAGAAATTGGCTTGCAACTCGCGTGCGAGATAAGTATGCAGTCGCCATGCCTTTTGGCTTTGCGTTCGCTGAATACAGCTTATCTGCAATATGCCGGCTTAGCTCAGTTGGTAGAGCACCTGATTTGTAATCAGGGGGTCGCGGGTTCAAATCCTGCAGCCGGCACCATTTTAATCAATCATTTTTCCGGCAATCGTTCTGGCAGTCAAATTCGTTGGGACGCAATTGGGATTGGGACGTACGGATACGGGGGTATCGTTGACATATGTTCCAATTCAAACTCTTCTCAGTTTGAAAGGGTGTTAGTTGCTAACTAACTTGTCATTTGACAATGTATAAGGCTGTATATACCGAGAGAATATTGCAGGAGTTATGTTTGAAGAAAATCGTGAACATTTTAGTGATCTCTATCTGGGTATTCGCTCAGATGATGACTGCTGTTCATTCACAAGTTCATCTGCCAGGTCACTTAATGCCAGCATCGAATGTCCATTCTGCGATGCAACACCAGGTGACGCACCAACATCAGAATTCTGACGCGAAATCCATATGTGGCATGCATGCCCAACAAGACGAAAAAAAGTCTGCGGATGACAGTCAGGGCGACAATGGCACAGAGAACTGTTGTAAGGATTTTCACAGCCAGAGCGCAGATGTTATCAAGAGCCAACCCAGCAATTTCCATGTCACCGGTATAGTCATCTACCAGAAACTATTGACTCGTCATGACGGACGTTTACCGTCATT
>JBAUGO010000152.1:0-8133 GCA_049679775.1 Anderseniella sp. | reverse complement strand
TTCATGATAGGCAGTGAGGCGCTTTTCTTCCTCGTTCATGGCCATGGAGCGGCGTTCAGCGCCCATCATGACTTTGTCTTTGGCATCTTCAAAGTCAGACTGCGTCACCAGACGACGAGACTTGCGAGCCGCCAATAGAGCCGCTTCGTTCACCAGATTGGCAAGGTCCGCACCAGAAAACCCAGGCGTTCCGCGCGCAATTGTCTTGGCATTTACATCAGGGGCCAGCGGTACATTGCGCATGTGCACCTTGAGGATCTTTTCGCGACCCTTCACATCTGGGTTTGGTACCACGATCTGACGGTCAAAACGACCCGGGCGCAACAAGGCAGGATCAAGCACGTCCGGTCTGTTGGTAGCGGCAACAAGAATCACGCCTTCATTGGCTTCGAACCCGTCCATCTCCACCAGCAGCTGGTTAAGTGTCTGTTCGCGCTCATCATTGCCACCACCAAGGCCTGCACCCCGATGGCGACCCACAGCATCAATTTCGTCGATGAAGATTATACAAGGAGCGTTTTTCTTGGCCTGTTCGAACATGTCACGCACACGACTTGCGCCAACACCCACAAACATTTCAACAAAGTCTGAGCCTGAAATCGTGAAAAACGGCACATTGGCTTCGCCTGCTACAGCGCGGGCCAGCAAGGTCTTGCCTGTACCGGGAGGGCCGACCAGCAATGCACCTTTGGGGATCTTGCCTCCAAGGCGCTGGAATTTGTGCGGATCGCGCAGGAACTCAACAACTTCCTCCAGGTCTTCCTTGGCTTCATCAACCCCTGCTACGTCATCAAACATGATCCGGCCATGGCGTTCAGTCAAAAGCTTGGCCTTGGACTTGCCAAAACCCATCGCCTTGCCAGAGCCAGCCTGCATCTGGCGCATGAAGAATATCCACACACCGATCATCAGCAGGATGGGGAACCAGGATAGCAAAATGCCAGGGAATGCCCCATCCGCATTGGCGGACTGCGCTGAAATATTTACGTTTTTTTCGCGCAACGTAGCCACAAGGCTTGGATCATTTGGTGCAAATGTTGAAAACGACTTGCCGTTTGCCAGCTTACCCGTGATCTGATCACCGGCAATGGTGACGTCCTTGACAGCCCCTTCAGACACCTTGCTCATGAACTCGGAGTAGGAAAAACTGTCAGCTCTGCTTGAAGTGCCCGGCTGTTGGAAAAGGCTGAAAAGTGCGAATAACAGCATCGCAATGATAACCCAAACTGCAAAATTGCGGAAATTACCCACGGAATGGAGATCCTTTCAGGAAAGTCGCCACATGCATCAAACTGTTTTTGCACATCGGCTGTAGTTGGTTGTACCTAACATAGGTATGTCTTGGCCCTTTGCCAAGGTTATCTCGCGCAGGATAATTAAGATTTGGCCATATAAAGCGGCCTGGAAAGCCTGAATACATTTTTTTTGTCACAATCGCCAGGCACATGCCTGTTACCAGCGCGATCCGTGACCACCGGCAAGCCTTCCCAAACAAAGGCGGGAATGTCGGCAGGACGAGGAAAATCATTGGTTTTGTTAGCCCTTTGTAGCACCGATATTTTACCTTCTTGTTCCGTTATTGGCCATGAAATGTCATATCGTGTGTCCCATGTACGCATTGTTTCCCCCGGTTGGATGATTGAAGGGGGTTCCGTCACCCTTGCAGGCTCTCGCCCAACCAAAAACTCATGGCGTCGCTTCACGAACATGCACCCGGCAAAGGTGCGCGCCCTACCCTTGCCCTTACACAACCATTGAGCAATGGCTTCAGCACCAGAGAGACTGATCTCACCACCACCGCCAAAGGTCCGCACCAGTTCAATGACCAGGCGGACCTGCAACTCCTTCGAGACGTCCATCCAGGTCTGGAGAGACATCAAGGCAAAAGCGTTGGCTTTGATCGTGACCGCGTTTTGAATTAAGTCCAACGTTGCCACATCAAGCGCAGACCGGGCGCTGGCCAAGCGTCTGGCACTGCGGACAATGGCTTGCTGTGTGATTCCATAATCATCGAGCACGGCAAGTGCCTCGCGCAGACGAACTCGCTCATGGGCAAGGTTCTGATTGGTCGGATCATCAATCCAACCCATACCTACCTGCTTGAGAGTTGCCCGCAAGCACTGGCGGGAGACATCAAGCAAAGGACGAACCAGCTCCACACCACCTCGAACAGTAAATGCCTCCATGGCCGACAATCCGTCAACACCTGACCCACGCGCCAGACGCATCAACACCGTTTCTGCCTGATCATCCTGCGTGTGGCCGACCAACAACATGGCATCAAGCTTTTTGGCCAGATCAAACAACAGATCATAGCGGGCCTCGCGTGCAGCTGCCGGGATACCCGTCGCAGGGTAAGGCCCATGCCATTTGAGTTTGTGACAGGCAAGACCCAGCAGGTTGGCCTGTTGCTCGACAAACCTGGCTTCATCAACGGCTTCAGGTCTCAGTCCATGATCAACAACGGCCACATGCAATTGGCCCGGCCAGGCAGTTTCCTTTGCCCAGCGCGCAACGAGCCACATAAGCGCCATCGAGTCGGACCCGCCGGAAACGGCCAGCAAGCCAACCCTGCGATTCTCCAGAAGCTGAAATAACCGGCGCGACTCGTCGTCAGTAACCGGCTCTGTATCAGCTACACCCGGCACGCTGCATTTCTTTGATCGAGGTATTTCGTACAGCCGTTTCACTGGCAAATTTTGAATTGACCTCGGCAAAGGTCGCACATGCCTGCTTCTTCTGACCGAGCTTGTTCAATGACATGGCAAGTTTCAGCAAGCTTGAACCACGCTTGTCACTTTTCGGATAATTCTGATAGCCCGACAAATATGTCTGGGCAGCCTGTTTCCAGTTTCCTTGAGCGTAATAGGCTTCACCCAGCAAGAACTGAGCATCATCTGCGAGCTCATGATCCTTGTTTTGAGTGATAAAGGTTTTGAAACCGGTGACCGCGCCTGAAAAATCCCGCGAGCGGTAACTCGATTGCGCCTGTTGGAACGAGCGCCCCGCACTATCATCCACAACACCACCAGTTGTCGTCGACCCTGCACCCAGATTGCTGCCACCCGTACTGCCATCCAGCAACGCTGTTTCAACCTTTTCAGGCACCAGAGATGGCCTGCCATCTGCATCAAATCCGGGCTCTGGCTCAATTACAGGTTCAGGCTGATAAGGTTGAGCCCCTTGTTGAAGCTGATACTGAGCCTGACCTTGCGGTTGCGGCAAGGGTTGAGATTGCGCGCCACCAATGGGTTCGAGCGTGCTTGACTGGACACCTTCTACCTGCCGAGGCTGGTATGGTTGGGCCTGAAACGACGGTTGCGCACCCGCCTGTGGTTGCAGCGGTTGTTGCTGCCATTGTGGCTGGGGCTGCACCTGGGGTTGCGGTGCTTGATAAGCAGGTGGAATTGGCGGGGGTGTTGAAGGGTCAGCACTACCAAGGTTCAACGTTCCCAACACCTGAGGGCCAGGGGCCAGACCACCTTGCGGTATCCGACCCGTGGCGGAGCCAGGTTGGCCTTCGATTTCAACGGATTGTTGCAAAGTGCCATATCCCGGCTGCGGAACCACCTGACCCTGCTCCCACTGGTTGGGCTGTTGCTGCGGTGAAATGACGGAAGCGACCCGGTTTTTCCGGAACAACAGACCTTGACGTTCCAGTTCTCGCAGACGGTTCAACTCGCGCTGCATTTCCTGCATCTGCTGGGCCATGGCATTCATCTGGGCTGACAATTGTTGTAACTGCGCCTGTAGCTGTCCGTTTCCAGCACCACCAGAACCACCACCTTGGCGCACTTCTGCTTCAAGCCGGATAATACGATCGTAAAGTGCGTTCCATTGATCGGTCTGTGCCGATGCATGATTGACCGGAAGAACAATTGATGAAAGCAGCAAAACAGCCAGAGCGCGTTTGATCATGAATCACTTTCCCACAAAACGAGTTCTCTTGATGAAAACAATAAACACTTCAGATTGATTTCTCAATCATGAGATAGGACTGAAACTGGACAGCAAAAAGGCCCGATGACATTTGCCACGGGCCTTTTCGAATTTGTTATTGGGCTAATCCATTAGCCCGGAGATGCGCCACCGGTGATGGCGGTAACAGCACGCCGGTTCTGCGCCCAGCAACTTTCCGCATCACACAGCGCCACAGGACGCTCCTTGCCATAGGCAAGAGTTGCAATGCGCTGAGCGTTAACACCTTGCGAAATCAGAAACTCGCGGGTCGCAGTGGAGCGCTGTGCCGAAAGGGCAATGTTGTATTCGCGCGTACCACGCTCATCAGCATGACCTTCTACCTGAATGGTCACATTCGGGTACTGGTTCAGCCATTGTGCCTGACGGGTCAGTGTTTCGCGACCTTCAGGTGTCAACGTAGTCTGATCGACCAGGAAGTAAATCCGGTCACCTACATTGACAATAAAGTCGCGTTCCGTTCCTGGCGCCACCTGGGTTGCGGAGTTTCCTCCTTCACCTTGTGCCAGCAAGTCCGGCTTTTCAGACTTGGAACAACCAGCAAGCACCAGCATCGCTACAAATGCGAGCCCGATCTTGTGGCTTTTAGTATTACCCAACATGTATCCCACTCCTTGTGGCGTCCAGTTTTCCACCCGCTGATCGCAGCACCTTCCCACAAGGTTTAAACTGCACGCGGCAAATTCATTCATAACAGGTCGATCGACCTATCCCGTGGCAGATTTATGGCGATTTTGCCATTCTCCGCTTTTCAATTTCCGTTTACCTGAGCAAGGGAGACCATGCCGGGTCAGATGCAAAATTGGGGGTTGGTACTGGTCGCTCATTATAGCCAGTCAAATCCACCGAGAACAATTTTGCACCTCCGCTCTCTCCACCAGATTCACGGAAGAACATGATAACCCTTCCATTGGGAGACCATGTCGGACCCTCATTATGAAAACCTTCGGTTAATATTCTCTCACCAGAACCGTCCGGACGCATGACTCCGATAGAAAATCTTCCACCACCGAAGCGCGTGAATGCAATATTATCGCCTCTGGGCGACCAGACCGGGGTTGAATAACGGCCATTTCCAAAAGAAATCCGTTGCTGTCCGGAACCATCAGAATTCATCACATAAATTTGTTGGCCTCCATCGCGGTCGCTTTCAAACACGATCTGGCGCCCATCAGGAGAGTATGACGGGGCCGTATCAATAGCCGCAGTATTGGTTAACTGGCGCAATTGGCGCGAACGCAGGTCCATTTCATAAATGTTGGCATTGCCGCCTTCCTGCAAACTCATGATGACTTTGTAACCGTCAGGAGAAAACCGCGGAGAAAAGCTCATGTTCGGAAACTCGCCGACAACTTCACGCTGGCGAGTGTCGATATTGTACAAGTAAACACGCGGCCTGCCGCCTGCAAAGGACATGTAGGTGATTTCCTGAGAGGTCGGCGAAAAGCGCGGGGTGAGCACCAGATCCTTGTCGCTTGTCAGCGCACGGCGATTGAACCCGTCCTGGTCCATGATCGTCAGCGTTTTCTTGCGGGCGTTCTTGGGTCCCTTTTCATCGATATAGACAATGCGGCTGTCAAAATAACCGTCTTCACCGGTCATTGCTTTGTAGATGGCGTCAGAAATCAGATGTCCAATCCGGCGCCAGTTGGCTTCTGATGTGACAAACTGCAAACCCAGAATCTGGTTTTGCCCATATACATCCCATAAGCGAAAATCTGCCCTTATGCGCCCGTCACCTTGCGCAACCGCCTGGCCAGTAACCAGTGCGCGGGCCTGGATTGTCTGCCAGTCAACGAACTGCGGCTGAGCATTAAAATCATTGACCTGCTGGAGATATGAGTTTTGCGGTAGCGGCCTGAAAAGACCGGAGCGTTCAAGATTGTTGCCTATAATGGTGGTGATATCGACACCATATTTCTGGGATTTCGGATCAGCGCCGACAAAGTTTGGCAACGCTATCGGAATTGGGTCCACCTGACCCTTGTTGATGTCCACTTCAAGCACAGCGCGGGCTTGCACACTCAAACCCAGCAACATGACAAAAGCCAATGCCATACGATAGATTGCCAGTCGGCTTGTCGATAAACACGACGCCGGATTATTTGCCCTCAAAGCCTTCATGATTCCCCCATCAGTTCAGCCCGACAACGACGCTCGGGTCAAATCTCATTCTTATATCCTGCCAAAGGGCATGTGTTTCTTTTGGCATCTTGTCATAGGGCTGGCACTGGATAAGTGCTGCCAGTGCCGAACTTGCAGCAGCCTGGGCTGCAGGATGATTGGTGACCTGCTCGACCAAAGGCTGTGCCGTCAGATTGCCGTTTATATCAAGCTGAAATCGTAATGTGACAATCAGGCCTGCTGCATCGCGTGCACCAGCGGGTATATTCCAGCACTGGCCAACACGCTGGCGCAACCAGTCAAGTGCGGTGGCCGTTACCTGCTGGTCATTGCCGGTGAGGTTCTGGTTGCCGACAAGCGGTGTGCCGGCTTCGGTCTGGTCACTGGGTGCGGCCTTGTCATCGTCAATCTTGTTCAACAACGCTGCCACTTCATCGAGCTTGAATTCTTCTTCCTTTTTCTTCTCCACAACCTTTTTCGGTGGCGTTGGCTTTACGCGCGGTTTGGGCACCGGCTTGCTTTCAGCCTTTGTTGCTTCCTCGACAGGTTTTGGATCAGGTGCAACGTCTTCGGTCTTTTTCAAAAGCTCCGCGAGCTCTGACGGGTCTGGCTGGGGATCTTCCGCCTTCACGGGTTCAGGTTTTGGCTCAGGCTTTGGTTCAGGCTAGGCCTGAGGCTGACGGGCTGCCTGCTTAACTTCCTCAGCAGGCTTGGGTGATGGCTTGTCAATCTTCTTCTCGACCTTTTGAACCTTTGGCTTTTCATCCGGCTCAGGTTTTTTCTTGATGTCTTCTGTGGTCTGGTTGGCACGCTTGGCAACATCCTGGAAGTCTTCAATGTTGACTGCAATGGCCGGTTGTTCTGGAATTTTATGACTATCGGGAGACGGCAACACCACCACCGCCATCAAGAATATGGCAGCGTGCACCGCGAAGGAAGCCAGCAAACTCCAGTTATTCTTCATATGGTCGCGTTCACCTATTGTGGAGCTGGGTTGCTCAAAAGATCTATGCGGCGAAACCCGCTTGCGTTCAACTCACCGATAACCTGCATAACCAAACCATAATTGACACCCTTGTCACCACGTACCCGCACACGCTGATCCTTGGTATCAGCCTCCGACTGCCGTGATTGTGAAATGGCTGCCAATTTTGACGCTAGTGTGTCCAGACCCACTTCTGTGTCACCAATATATACCTTACCTTCTGCATCAACAGTAATGGTAATTGGGTCTTCCTTTTCGCCAGGGGTCTGTTCTGCCTTGTTTTCAGGCAGGTCAATCGGCACCGACACATTGAGCAAGGGAGCCGCAACCATGAACACGATGAGCAGAACCAGCATCACATCCACGAACGGCGTCACGTTGATTTCGCTCATGGGAGCATGCGAAGAAGAGCGCCTGCGCCGCCTGCCGCTGCCTGCCGTTCCCCCACCTGCCAAACCACCTGCCATGTTTGTCCTCGTTCGCTGACCAGTCAGCCCTTACATGCGTTCATCAAGCTGGCGCGAAATGATCGAACCGAACTCGTCGGCAAAATTCTCAAGACGCGCGGCAATTTTGGCCATGTCACTGGAATACTTGTTATAAAACATCACGGCCGGAATGGCGGCAATAAGGCCAAGTGCCGTGGCAAAAAGCGCCTCAGCAAGACCCGGCGCCACAACCGCGAGATTGGTGTTCTTGGAAACGCCAATAGCGCGAAAGGCATTCATGATACCCCAAACCGTACCGAAAAGCCCGATAAAGGGCGCAGTTGAGCCAACCGTCGCCAGTATCAACAGCCTTGTTTCAAGCCTGGACATTTCTTTTTGCAACTGCACGTCCATCACCTTGTTGATGCGCATTTGCACACCGGCAAAACCTGCCCTCATGGCAGAGTCTTGTGAACGTTTCCATTCGCGCATGGCAGCCATGAAAAGGCTTGCCATACCATGGTTGCTGCGCGGTCCAAGTGTCAAATACAGGTCTTCAAGTGACTGACCGGACCAGAACAACTGCTCGAACTTGTCCATGGAGGCTTTCATTTTGCG
>JBAUGO010000151.1:0-2039 GCA_049679775.1 Anderseniella sp. | reverse complement strand
AGTTTACCAGATGGTGAAACGTCCCTCCGCTCTTTCTGATTAGACTTGCCTGGACGTCCATAACTGCGTCAAAGTGTACATCTCTAGGAGAGGATTGGCCTGATTGTGTTGCAATAAAACACAGCGTGGCCGCAACGCAGGCGAAAATGGGTAAGGCGAACGTAGCTCTGTCATTATCTGAAGAAGATGTATTGCGCGCTAACCTATACAGGTTATTGGCGCAATGCTTGCGTTTGAGTCCTGACCAGGAAGGCTTGAAATCCTTTGCGGTAATGCAGGGCGATGACACCCCAATTGGCCGCGCTGTTGCCGCTATTTCCCGTGTTGCTGCCAAAACAACACCAGAAGAGGTGGCTCGCGAATACCACGACCTGTTTATTGGTGTTGGACGTGGCGAGCTGGTTCCTTACGGATCTTATTATCTGACAGGTTTTCTGAACGAAAAACCGCTTGCGCGTTTGCGCAATGACATGGTCCGGCTTGGTATTCAACGCAAGAACAATGTCAGCGAGCCGGAAGATCATATTGCAGCACTTTGCGAAATGATGGCGGGTCTGATCCTTGGTGATTTTGAAGATGCCATGAGCCTTGAGGATCAGAAGAAGTTTTACCAGGCGCATGTGTCGCCTTGGGCAAGGCATTTCTTTACGGATCTGGAAGGGGCTCGCTCTTCGGTGTTTTACGCCTGCATTGGCCAGATAGGCGCAGCATTCATGGACGTTGAGGAACAGGCATTCTCGATGGTCTGAGTTTGGTTTTGAGTTTGAGTTGAACCGGACAAGTGATTGTCCACATTGCAAGGAGCAGAAAATGGCACAAGGAAAAGACAAGGCGGTGTCTCATCGTCGCGACTTTCTGAAGCTGGCAGGTCTGTCTGCGGCTGCCGGTACGGCTGCTGTGGCAACCGGATCGGTTGCAGCACAAGCGGCAACGCCTGTAGCAGCAGGTAGCGGCTATCAGGAAACCGATCACGTAAAGACCTACTACAGACTGGCTGCATTCTGATTGAGGCCGGACAATCCGGTGCTCAGCAGTAAATTATCTAATTAAATCAACAGATGCCGGATAGTCTGGTATCATTTTTGGAGGAAGATCATGCTCAGGAAGAAGACGGGAGAGGTTGCGTTCGGCCCTCGACTGTCATCAGCCCTCACCGATTTGACCGGTGGAGCGATTGACAGGCGGACATTCTTGCGCCGTTCGGGACTTGCAGTTGGCGGTCTCGCAGCGGCTTCGGCTTTTAAGTCGGGAATGGTGCAAAAAGCGCAGGCCGCTAATGTTTCAGGCGCAGTTGAAATCAAGAAGACAGTGTGTACGCACTGCTCGGTTGGTTGCACGGTGCTTGCCGAAACAGTCAATGGTGTGTGGGTTGGACAGGAACCTGGTTATGACAGCCCCTTCAACCTCGGTGCACACTGCGCCAAGGGCGCCGCTGTTCGTGAGCATGCTCATGGTGAGCGCCGCCTGAAGTACCCAACCAAGCTGGTTGACGGCAAATGGGTGAAAATGACTTGGGCAGACGCGATCAACGAGATCGGCGATCGCCTTGGCAAGATTCGCGAAGAATCCGGTCCAGACTCCGTTTATTGGCTCGGTTCCGCCAAGCACAACAACGAACAAGCGTACCTGTTCCGCAAGTTTGCCGGTTACTGGGGCACGAACAACGTGGACCATCAGGCGCGTATCTGTCACTCAACCACGGTTGCGGGTGTTGCCAACACCTGGGGCTATGGTGCGATGACGAATTCGTACAACGACATGCACAATTCAAAGGCGATCTTCCTGATCGGTGGCAATCCGGCTGAAGCACATCCTGTGTCTTTGCTGCACATGCTGAAGGCCAAGGAAGAAAACAACGCTGCCTTTATCGTGTGTGATCCGCGCTTTACCCGTACCGCAGCACATGCGTCTGAGTATGTCCGCTTCCGCTCGGGTACGGACGTCGCGCTGATCTGGGGCATCTTGTACCACATCTTCGAAAACGGCTGGGAAGACAAGGACTTCATCTCCCGTCGCGTGTGGGGCATGGAGTACATCAA
>JBAUGO010000150.1:0-4475 GCA_049679775.1 Anderseniella sp. | reverse complement strand
GATCGCACCCTCGGTGATTGCCTACACAGCTTGCAAGCACACGATGCCAAAGGCGCACTAGTCTCTCACCTGCGGTCCGACATCAACCAGATCGCCCTCTCAGATGCTCAACTGCACGTAACCGAGGCGATCCTGATGGAGGGTCTCGACAACATGATCACCTGCATAATGGATCGGGCAGCCTGAGTCCTACCCCTTCAGGATAGACTTGCCTGCATAAATCGCCTGGCTCCCAAGCTCTTCCTCGATGCGGATGAGCTGGTTGTACTTGGCCAACCGGTCAGACCGCGCCAATGAGCCTGTTTTGATCTGCCCGCAATTGGTCGCAACTGCCAGATCAGCAATCGTGTTGTCCTCGGTTTCACCCGAGCGATGCGACATCACCGCTGTGTACCCTGCCCGGTGCGCCATATCTACCGCCGCCATGGTTTCCGTCAGCGTGCCAATCTGGTTGACCTTCACGAGGATCGAGTTGGCCACGCCCTTGTCGATACCCATTTTCAGGCGCTTCGGATTGGTCACGAACAGATCATCACCAACAAGCTGGCACTTGCCACCAGCAAGTTCGGTCAGTTCCTTCCAGCCAGCCCAGTCATCCTCGTGCATGCCGTCTTCGATCGAGATAATCGGATAGTCTTTCACCAGCTTGGCAAGGTACTTCGCCTGCTCCGATGACGTCCGCTTCACGCCTTCGCCTTCATAGTCATACTTCTTCGCCTTGTAGAATTCCGACGCCGCGCAATCAAGCGCCAGATACATGTCCTTGCCCGGTTTGAACCCGGCTCTCTCGCAAGACTGCATGACGAAATCCAGTGCCGCTTCCGCGCTTGGCAGGTCAGGCGCAAAGCCCCCCTCGTCACCCACATTGGTATTATGACCAGCCTTTTTAAGCTCGCCTTTGAGCGTATGGAACACTTCCGCACCCATGCGCACCGCCTCCGAAAGAGACTTTGCCCCCACAGGCATGATCATGAATTCCTGAAAATCAATCGGGTTATCAGCGTGCGCACCGCCATTGATGATATTCATCATCGGCACGGGAAGAACGCGCGCTGACGTACCACCCACATAACGATACAAGGGCTGGCCACAGGCATGCGCTGCCGCCTTTGCAACCGCCAGCGACACCCCCAATATGGCATTGGCTCCCAGCTTTGACTTGTTGTCGGTGCCGTCCAGTTCAATCATCGCCTGGTCGATGGCGGTCTGGTCTTCAGCCTCCATCTCGAACAACATATCAGCGATCTTGCCGTTGACTGCGGCCACTGCCTTTTTAACGCCCTTGCCGAGATAACGCTTCTTGTCGCCGTCGCGCAGCTCAACCGCTTCATGCGCACCTGTCGAAGCGCCTGACGGTACCGCAGCGCGGCCTGATGAGCCGTCGGCAAGTATCACATCTACTTCAACGGTCGGATTGCCTCGCGAGTCGAGAATTTCACGGCCATGGATGTGGATGATCTCGGTCATGACAGAGTGCCCCTTTAATGCAGGATTGAAATGCTGGAGGCATATAAGACAACGCCTGCACCAGAGTCTATCCGGCACAGGCGCAAAATTTGAAATTCTACTGATAAGTTAGGTTTAGGCCTCTATCAAGTCAGCCCCGACCTGAATGTCAGGCACCCAATTGCCTGTCAAACTCTGCCGTCAAAGCGCGCAAGGGCCACGGATCAGCCTCCTCGGCGAGATCCTTCAATGGCAGCGCCATGACACCGGACACACCAACAGCATAGTCCGCCTCGCCCAATACAGCTTCAACCAGATGTTCCGCCGCGAGACCATAATCGTCGCTGCGCGTATCGTCCCATTGATCCAGACCCAGCGCAATTTCTGCCTTGCCGCCATGCACTTCCATGACAAACACCGCCTCGCGCAGGTCAATCTCACCACCACCCGGCAATGCAAAACTATCTGAGATGTTCTCGCGATCGCGCAAGGCTTCAAATTTCCAACCCTTGTAAGCCGGTGCAATCGCAACCAGATCACGCGCAATCAGCATGGCTTCTCGATCACCATCAGCTGTAACCATCAGCACTGGCGATCCGTCCGCAGCAACACCAAGCTCTGCAAACAGGCGATCGTCAATTTCCTGAATGGCCAACAGCAGATCATCCAGCACAGGCTCCACCTGTTCCATGGTCATGTCATCCATATTGACAGCCATATTGGCCAACATGGTTTCGTTTTCATCAAACCAACCCCAGAAACCTGACGCCACTGACTCTTGCTTCAAAGCAAACATTAGCTCACCCCATAAATACACAAAACAAACTGTGCCCGACTGTGAACGAACGAGGTTAACGCTACATTGCACACACCCTTAAAATTTGATGGGCTTGGTAAACAAAATCAAAACGGACCTTGGTTGTGCCTCAACTATGGTGCTAGCCTTCTTCAATAATTTGCTCATGGAAGCAATCAACCAGCGGGAGCTCGTCAAATGTCCAGAAAACACGATGTACTGATAGTAGGTGGTGGTGCAGCTGGCTTGTCCGTTGCGAGCAGCCTGAAAATCCGCCGCCCTTCGCTTGATATTTCCATCATCGAACCATCGGACAAGCACTATTATCAAGCCCGGCTGGACCATGGTTGGTGGTGGTATTTTCACCAAGGAACAAACCGAGCGTACAACAATGTCCGTGTGGCCCGCAGGCATAAACCGCATCGCTGGCGCGGTTGCCACCTTTAACCCCGAACAAAACTCAGTCTTGCTGGAAGATGGATCGGAACATGCCTACGACACGCTCATCGTGGCACCCGGCCTGAAACTCGACTGGAACGGCATCGAAGGATTGACGGACGCACTTGGCAAGAACGGAGTCACTTCCAATTACCGCTATGATCTTGCGCCTTACACTTGGCAACTGGTGCAGCAGACAAAGTCAGGCAATGCCATTTTCACCCAGCCTGCCATGCCGATCAAATGCGCTGGCGCACCACAAAAAGCCATGTATCTGTCATGTGACCACTGGTTGCGCACCGGAAACCTCGGCAAAATCAAAACGAGTTTCTGCAATGCGGGTCCGGTCCTGTTTGGTTGTGCTGACTATGTGCCTCCTCTCATGGAGTACGTCAAAAAATATGGCATCAACCTGGACTTCAACCAGAACCTCACCAAAATCGACGGCGCCAGAAAACTGGCAACCTTTGCCGTCAAGAACGCCGATGGTGATGTGACGAGCGTTGAGCGCCCTTATGACATGATCCATGTCGTACCACCGCAGGTTGGGCATGATTTTATCAGAAACAGTCCGCTTGCAGCCGCTTCAGGCTGGGTCGACGTTGATCAAGGTACAATGCGCCATGTGAAATATGCCAACGTGTTCAGCCTCGGCGATGCATCATCGACGCCCAATGCAAAGACCGCGGCGGCTGCGCGCAAGCAGGCACCTATCGTGGCCGAAAATGTTATCTCCGTGATGGCAGGCAAGGAACCAACCGTGATCTATGACGGTTACGGTTCATGTCCGTTGACAGTGGAAAATGGCAAGATCATATTGGCTGAGTTCGGCTATGGTGGAAAAGTCATGCCAACCTTCCCGTGGGATTCAACCAAACCGCGCCGTAGCGCGTGGCACCTCAAGAAGTCGATCCTGCCTTGGGTTTACTGGAATGCCATGCTCAAGGGCAAGGAGTGGTTGGTCAAACCTGTCTGACCCTTTTCCTACTCACCAGCCAGCCTGACATCTGCATTTGCGTCTTCATCCTGCCATCGCAAGGCAAGGGCATGAATACCCTTCAACACGGATTTCAGTTCATGGCCGCGTTTTGTCAGCGAGTAAGTAACTGTGGGTGGAACGGTTGGTTCATACTCGCGATGGACAAGCCCTGCCCCTTCGAGCATGCGCAACCGTTCAGTAAGCACTTTCGAGGAAATCTTACGCATGTGTGACTTTAACTCACCGAAACGTAATTCGCCTTCGGTCTCCAGCAGCCATAATATGTAAGTGGTCCACGGGCCCATGATGATACGTAATATCTCATCCATAGGGCACGAACCGCCGCGCTGTTCATTTTCCTGCTTGATCACCATATCAATCACCTCAAAGTGATTTAGTTACTTTAAAGTACCTACTTTTCAAAAGTAAGTAAAGAGACTATGTCTGCCCTCATACAAGTCATCTCAACCAGACAGGAAACCAGCAATGACCAAAATCGCAGTCCTTTATTTCTCAGGATATGGCCACACAGCCAAGCAGGCAGAGGCAGTCCATGCAGGTGCCGCCTCCGTCAAGGGCGCAAAAGTCACCACGCTCAAAATTGATGAGAACGGCGAATTGCCGGAAAAAGGCTGGGAGACATTGAAGGCTGCCGACGCCATCATCATGGGTAGTCCTACCTACATGGGCGGCCCGGCCTGGCAGTTCAAAAAAGTGGCGGATGCGTCTTCCAAGCCTTGGTACAGCCAGGACTGGAAGAACAAGATTGCTGGTGGCTTCACCAACTCTGCAACAACCAACGGCGACAAGGGCGGT
>JBAUGO010000149.1:0-1784 GCA_049679775.1 Anderseniella sp. | reverse complement strand
GCTCCTGTCAGGGCAATCAGAAAGTAGCTTGCAGCCTCAAGTCCTTGTGCCATTGATTTCGCTGTTCGAGCGGCTGCATCAACGGTCAGCAGCAGTACTGACACCAGCACGATGGCTGTGATCGCCTGGATCAGGGCTGCAAGAAACGAGATTATGATGCCGCGTCTCAGCTGGCGTTCATTGGCTAGCATCCAGGCTGATACAACTGCCTTGCCGTGACCCGGACCGGCTGCGTGCAATACACCATAGGCAAAGCTCAAACTTAAAAGTGTCAAGGCTGCCGTCCAGGATGAACCACGTTTAATGTCGCCAAGGGCTTTCGACATTTTGGTGTAAAAGTCGCGTTGTTTTTGCTTGATCCATTCGATTGGTGAACTGACAAAAGAAACATTGCTGTCTGTGTTGTTGGCGTTGTTGCGCCTTTGCAGAAGCAATTGGCCAGGCTTTACCTTTTCTGTTTGTGCAGTGTCTGACTGGGCAAGCCTAATGTCAGCCATGGCTGGCGATGTCTCATGTGCACCGATCAGGCAAATCATGATAATGCATAAGAAAGCGGCCAGACGACCAAAAACAACGGTCATGGATCAGCTTCCCGCAGGCTTGCAGGAAACCGTGACAGGCTGGGCAAAAAGTGAGCCGAAATCCTGGGGTTGCTCGGGTTGCCAATCTGCAGGTTTGTCAGCGAGCATCTGCTGTGTTTGCTGCACTTGTTCATCAAACTGCACGGTGCCCAGATTGACCGAACATCCTTGAGGCATTGTTCCTATAACGCCCACTGTTTCGCCCTTGATATAGTCATAGGCGATGAAAAAGTCCGGATCGTAGACTTTATAACTGAATTCTGCCGATTTCAAATCAACGGGAGTAGCAAATGGTATTACAAACGTCATGGCAAGCCTGCCGTCATCATTGAGGCGTTGGCCGTATTCCGTAACATCCGAATAAGTGACGTTTGTGTTCCCGGACTTAGCCTTTACGAAGTAGGTATATTCCTTCAATGCGTTGATATTTTCCGTTGCGACCGGGTGCAGCTCAGCTGGTGTGTATACACCGTCATTATCGGCATCCATCCCCTCGATGGCTGCCTCAGTATACCCTGCGTCAAAAATCCATTCGATGTTCAAGGCAATCGCGCGGCCCTGATCATCAAGGACTATGTCTGACCTTAAATCTGAATAGACATGGGGATGTGCCAGCGTGTTGCTGGTGAAGGCCACCAGTGACACTGCCGTCAGGAGACAATATTTGGAAACGGAATTAGCCAAATCAGTGCGCCCGCTTTTAATGACCATTCATGGGTATCACCCAATATTGCAGCAATTGTGTGATTTGGCGAATTAAAGTGACGTAACTGTGACCATGTTTGTTCTGCTTGCCTGTTGCTTATCAACCCTGTAGACGGCATTTTCAGGTTACGATCAGCAATCAAAGGCCAAGGTTTTTCAATGGGATTGGACATATCGATCTGGGCCGCATTTATTGCGGGGCTTTTGAGTTTTCTCAGCCCTTGCGTATTGCCGCTTGTGCCTCCCTATCTTTGTTTCATTGCAGGTACGTCGCTGGAAGAGCTGACGGGTGAGAAGGAAACCTCAGTTTCGGTTCAACGAAAGGCAATCGCTGCATCAGGATCATTCATACTCGGGTTTTCAACCATTTTCATTGCGCTTGGTGCCTCAGCAAGTTTCATAGGTCAGTGGTTGCGCCAGGCCACTACCTGGGAAATCACCATCGGCTCGATGAATTTCCCGGTACTTACTTCGGTTGCAGGTGTCATTATCATTGTC
>JBAUGO010000148.1:0-2500 GCA_049679775.1 Anderseniella sp. | reverse complement strand
GTCGTGGACACTGGAATTGGTTGTACATTTCCCTACCCTTCTCGATCCAGCGATGTACATCACGAAATCGAAATGGTAGTGGCGCTTGGCTCAGGTGGAACCAACATCAGCACTGCCTCAGCCTTATCACATGTCTATGGCTATGGCGTTGGCCTGGATATGACCCGGCGCGACCTGCAAGGCGAGATGAAAAAGGCTGGACGCCCCTGGGAAATTGGCAAGGCATTTGACCATTCCGCACCGATGAGCGCACTGGTACCCGCGACTACCATTGGCCATCGCGATCAAGGAGCTGTTTGGCTAAAGTTAAATGGAAATGTGGTTCAGGAAGGTAATCTTGATCAACTGATCTGGAAAGTACCGGAAATGATTTCCTACCTGTCAGATTTTTTTGAACTTCACGCAGGAGACCTGATAATGACAGGTACACCTTCAGGTGTCGGCCCTGTGCAGCGGGGAGACCGGCTTGAAGGATATGTAGAGGGCGTTGGCACGCTTCAGTGCATTGTTGCCTGAATGACAGTGGCAACATTTTGCCCCCATCCCAGGGGATTGATCCACCCCAGGGCCCATGCCGCGTTGATAACCATACCAGAGATCAGGTCAAGAATGACCACCCATTTGCCAATCTTGAAAAACTTCCACAACATGACCCGATGTGTGCCTTTCTGGAACACCTTGAACATACTTCAATAAGAAGTAGCAAGGTGCACGCCAGGTGGCTGCTTTAGCAGATCAGTAGGAAGTGTTAGTTGGCAGGTGATAATTTCAGGGATGGAAAGCCCAAAGCAATGACGGACAGGTTACATGCCTTGCGAACAGCCAGGCACAACATGACGGCCCGTACAGCCATGGCTATTGCTGTTGCGCAGGCCGCACCTGCCACCCCCAATGACGGGATCAACAGAATGGTCAAAGCAATATTAAAGGCAAGTGACGTAAATCCAACAATGAGAATATGGCGTTGATGCCCCATTGTAATAAGAAGCTCCACCGACTGACCCGATATTGAGCGCGCAACCAACCCCGCCCCCAGAATGAGCATGATCGGGTAACTGGCCTGAAAGTCAGGTCCGAATGCCATCAGCAACCATGGTCCAGCCAAAAGGGTTACAGCAACGGCAAGGGTCGTGAACCAGAAAGTGGCGCGGGTTGTGGCCCAGATGGTCTTTTGCAAGGCGACCCTGTCCGCAACCGCATTGGCGACGGAAAAACCACGAGCCGACACAAAATAAAACGCGTAGTACACAAAATTTGCCAGCGCCATGGCCCGTGCAGCGGCAAAATAAACCGAAACATCTTCGGGTGACATTAATATGCCAAGCAACAAGACGTCGGTGTAGATCAGCAAATCCTCAACACCCGACACAAGCATCAATGGCAAGGATGCCTTGAGCCATATCTTGCGACTGCCAGTGATCGACTGGGCATTGGCCGCAATTGGCTCTCTGCCAATGGAGCGGGAAACAGTAAAGTACAAATACAGTGTGACGAGGGCCATGGCGGCAACGACCACGACACCAACACTAATCAAATTGAGACTGTGACCACTCAACAAAACCACACCGCAACCAGCAATGATCAGAAGAGGTCGGATTGCGTAAATCGGAATTGAAGTAAGTCTGAACCAGCCATGGGCACGTGATATGCCTTCAAGATAATTCTGCATTGCCAGGAACGGAATCCCCGCAGCTACCAGCAAAGCAATGATACCAACCCTGTTGTCTCCAAAATTGCTTAGCAGGGCAATGATAAGCGCCGTTCCGGCCATGGCGATTGAGGCAAGAAGAACGGTCATCAGACCAAATCGCCAGAACGCCTCAGCTGAACCATGGCGATTACGGGCTCTATACCGTGGAAGAAACCGGACGGCGCTCTCGGCAAAGCCCAGTGGAGCAAATGCCCCAAGCATAACCATCCACGTCCACATCGTGACATAGCTGCCATACTGATCCAGCTGCATGACACGTGCTAGAAACACCTGCAAGGCAAACACCAGCAATGCGCTTGTGACGCGCAAGCCAAAGGCGATGGCTGCATCCAGCAAGCTGGCCCGACCATCACTTTGTTCTTTTGCACTACTCATGGAGACGTAAACCTGGCCTGCAATGACTGGCGGACACTGGCTGGCAAGGCATGAAAACCTGCCTTGATGGCCGGGCGAAGCTTGAGCAACCAGAGATTGGCATAAAGCCATCCACGAGATGTGTAGCAGCGGGTATACGCATGGAGCGGATAAACAATGTTACTCCAGCTATCCTTGTAATCGGCAGCATTGCCAAGCAAGTCATAAGCCTTGATTGAATTGTCAATTGCCCAGCAAACGGTTGCTTCCATTTGAACCTTGCCCGGAGACATGGTCCTCAGTTCCCAGTCAAAGCCACCAATGTAGGTGTACATATGGCCTTTGCGGATCATCGAGATTTCAATGGCAATCACACGCTCACCAGCGCTCAGGACAAGTGCCACCAGCCCCTCGCGGGTTGTGCGATCACCAGAA
>JBAUGO010000147.1:0-3220 GCA_049679775.1 Anderseniella sp. | reverse complement strand
CCAAAGGCGTGATGGCGGAACTGACCGGGCGCCAGGGCGGCTATTCCAAGGGCAAGGGCGGGTCCATGCACATGTTCTCGCGCGAGAAGGAGTTTTATGGCGGCCACGGCATTGTGGGCGCGCAGGTTCCTCTGGGTGCGGGGCTGGCCTTTGCTGACAAGTACAAAGGCAATGGCAAGGTCTCTGCCACATTCTTTGGCGAAGGTGCCGCCAACCAGGGCCAGGTTTATGAAACCTTCAATATGGCGTCGATCTGGAAGCTGCCGGTTATCTTCGTCATCGAGAACAACGGTTATGCCATGGGTACGGCGGTCAAGCGTTCAGCGGCCCTGGCAGAGGAATTGTTCAACCGTGGTTCGGTATATGGCATTCCAGGCGAGCAGGTGGACGGTATGGATGTTCGCGCGGTCAAGGAAGCTGCTGATCGGGCAACCGAGCATTGCCGATCCGGCAAGGGGCCGTACATTCTTGAAATGAAAACATATCGCTATCGTGGTCACTCCATGTCTGATCCGGCCAAATATCGCACACGCGATGAAGTGCAGAAAATGCGTGAAGAGCATGATCCGATCGAACAGGTAAAGCGCCGCCTGACCGAAAACCACAATATCAGCGACGATGATCTGAAATCAATTGACGTGAAGATCCGCAAGATTGTGACGGAAGCGGCTGACTTTGCGCAGGCTGATGCGCTGCCGGATGCGTCCGAGTTGTGGACTGACATTTATGTTGAAGCGTAAGGGAGGGCTGAACCATGCCGACTGAAATTCTCATGCCAGCCCTTTCTCCGACAATGGAAGAGGGCAAGCTTGCAAAATGGTTGGTGAAAGAGGGCGACAAGGTATCGTCCGGTGACATCATCGCCGAGATTGAAACTGAAAAAGCCACCATGGAAGTCGAGGCCGTTGATGAAGGCGTCGTTGCGTCCATCAATGTGGCTGAAGGCACTGAGGGTGTGAAGGTCAACGCGGTAATTGCCGTGTTGGTTGGTGATGGAGAGGATGCCAATACTGCAACTGCCACGCCACCTGTGTCTTCCAATGCTGCACCAACGCCTACACCGCCCATGAGTGGTGGTGGAGAGCAGGCGGTAACGGCGCCATCAATATTGAGCGCTGTTGCATTGGCTGACCCTGAAATTCCCGAAGGCGTGGAAATGGTGCAGATGACAGTGCGCGAAGCGTTGAACTCTGCGATGGCTGAGGAAATGCGCGCCGACGAAACTGTTTTCCTGATGGGTGAGGAAGTTGCCGAGTACCAGGGCGCCTACAAGATTTCCCAGGGCTTGCTAGATGAATTTGGTGAAAAGCGCGTCATTGATACACCGATCACAGAGCACGGATTTACCGGCATTGCGGTTGGCGCGGCATTTGGCGGGTTGAAGCCGATCGTCGAGTTCATGACGTTCAACTTTGCCATGCAGGCGATTGACCACATCATCAACTCTGCTGCCAAGACATTGTATATGTCAGGCGGGCAGATGGGCGCGCAGATGGTGTTTCGCGGAGCCAACGGCGCGGCGGCTCGTGTGGGCGCACAACACAGCCAGGACTATGCCTCATGGTATGCCCATGTGCCGGGACTGAAGGTCGTGATGCCCTATACTGCGGCTGATGCAAAAGGCTTGCTGAAGGCGGCGATCCGCGACCCGAACCCGGTCATTTTCCTGGAAAATGAAATTCTATACGGCAAGACATTTGACGTGCCCAAGATGGATGACTGGGTGGTTCCAATCGGCAAGGCGCGCATTGCTCGCGCTGGTTCGCATGTGACCATTGTGTCCTGGAGCATCGGCATGAATTATGCGCTGGGTGCGGCGGAAAAACTGGCAGAAGAGGGCATTGAAGCAGAGGTGATCGATCTTCGCTCACTGCGCCCTTATGATCTGCCAGCCATCATTGACAGCGTCAAGAAAACCAACCGGTGCGTGGTTGTCGAAGAAGCCTGGCCTGTGGCGTCGATGGGTTCGCACATTGCGGCCGAGATCATGACGCACGCATTTGATTATCTGGATGCACCAGTGGGGCGGGTCAACGGCAAGGACGTGCCGATGCCATATGCGGCCAACCTTGAAAAGCTGGCGCTGCCCAACGTGGATGAAGTTGTCGCGGCGGCCAAAGCCGTCCTGTACCGGTAAGGGGGACGCATCATGCCAACAGAAATTCTAATGCCTGCCCTGTCGCCCACAATGGAAAAGGGCAAACTGGCCAAATGGCTGGTCAAGGAGGGCGATAGCGTCTCGTCCGGGGACATCATTGCCGAAATTGAAACCGACAAGGCAACGATGGAAGTCGAGGCGGTCGATGAAGGCAAGGTCGGCAAGATACTGGTTGCCGAGGGCACTGATGATGTGGCGGTGAACACGGCAATCGCAATATTGCTGGAAGAGGGCGAAAGCGCTGGTGACATCAAGGCGCCAACCTCAGCACCTGTGTCATCGCCTGCACCGCAAGCAGTGTCTGCTCCAGCACCAGTTCAAGCTTCAGCGTCATCACCTGCAACGACGTCTGCGGCTTCGCGTGAACCTGATGCGCGGATATTTGCCTCACCACTGGCTAGGCGCATTGCCAAGCAGAACAATATCGAAATTGCATTGCTGACAGGCTCCGGCCCGCATGGCCGCATCGTCAAGTCAGATGTGGAAGGCGCAGTGAAAAACGGCGTTCCGGCAGCGGCATCCAAGTCGGCTGGAACCGCTGCCGCTGCACCCACGGCAGCGGCTGCTCCTGTTGCGACCGGACCGTCCGACGATATGGTGCGGCGACTGTTTGCCGAAGGTTCGTACAGTGAGCTTCCACACGATGGCATGCGCAAGACCATTGCCGCGCGTCTGTCGGAGAGCAACCAGACTGTGCCGTCCTACAATATTTCTGTTGATTGCAAGCTGGATGCGCTTCTGAAGCTGCGCGGCGAATTGAATGATGCTGCGCCACAAAAGGATGGCAAGCCCGCCTACAAGCTCTCCGTCAATGACTTCATCATCAAGGCGCTTGCGCTGGCACTGCGAGATGTACCGATGGCCAACGGGTCATGGACGTCAACAGCGCGGTTGCTTCACAAGCACTCTGACGTGGGTGTTGCCGTGGCCATTCCGGACGGGTTGATCACGCCTATCGTGCGCCGCGCTGAGGAAAAGTCATTGTCAGCCATTTCTGCGGAAGTGAAGGACATGGCAGGTCGCGCGCGTGACAAGAAATTGAAGCCGGAGGAATATCAGGGC
>JBAUGO010000146.1:0-6489 GCA_049679775.1 Anderseniella sp. | reverse complement strand
CGTGCCAGCAGGGGCTCCAGCGGACCATAACCCAGAACGTCGTTGCAGATGTCTTCAAGCAGCTCTTCCTGCTCGGCAATGGACATTGCCACATCTTTGAGAGAAATGATCTCGTTGACGATGTCACGAATTTCATCACGTGCTGCATCACGATCAAGCTGACCAAGTTGGGTAAGATCTATTGCATCAATCAGCGCATTGAAAATCGACGTTTTGATATCATAATAACTATCTGATCGGCCTGTGCGGCTTTGGCGCGCAGGTTTTGGCTGAGCTTGCCTGGCAGGCATATTGGTGTTGCCCACCTCAGCTGCTGCAGGATTGCTGGCAGGAGTTGATACCGGTACAGCATTGGTACCGATATCCAGACCTGGTATTAACTGTGCTTGAGTAACAGCTGGCGGAGCTGCCGGTGCTGTAGGTGCCGGTCCCGCTGGCAAGCCCTGTTGGACAGGTGGTTGCTGTGGAGTATCTCCCCGTTTTCCAAACATTACTTTTTCTTCCTCAGCATTGGCAACAGTTTGGCCAGCGCAGAACCGCCTTTTGATTTTTCAGGTTCAGCTGCCTTCTTGCCGATCAATATTTGACCGAGCATGGCGATCTGCTCAGCAGATTTGGATTTTGGACCCACATCGGCAATCATCTGGCCATTACTTGATGCCGTGCCAAACACATGAGCATCGTATGGAATGACCACAACGGGTGCCACACCGATCGCCTTGGTGAATTCTGCAACAGGAATTTCAGGGCGTTTTTGAACACCAACCTGATTGAGTATGACCAATGGCGCCTTGTCATTTGGACGCGCTGTCGTCAGGTGATCGAAAATGTTCTTGGTGTTGCGCAAAGATGCCAGATCAGGCGTCGATGTAATGATGACATCATCCGAGTTGGTCAGCAGGTGTCGAGACCAGGTCGTCCATACGTTTGGAATATCCAGAATGATGAGAGGGGCGCTGGAACGTACCGCATCCATGATTGGTTCCAGGGCTTCAACATCAATGTGAAGCGACTTTTCAACCTGCGCTGGTGATGAAAGGAGGTTTAGCCGATCATTGCATTTGGTCAGCAGTCGCTCCATCATTGTCTGGTCAATTCGGTCAGCCGAACTGATGGCCTCTGCCATACCTTGAGCAGGGTCCTGATTGAAATTCAGTCCGGCCGTGCCGAAGGCAAGGTCGAGATCAGATACAATCGTATCGATCTTGTATTCGGTCGATGCAATCCAGGCGAGATTGTGAGCAATGGTGCTAGACCCCACACCACCTTTGGCACCCACAAACGAGATTATACGCCCAATCGGATCACTATCAGGGTTATTGAACAGCGAGCTGATCGCATCAATGATCTGCAACTGATGAATTGGTGCTACCAGATACTCGCTCAGACCCTGGCGGATGAGTTCACGATAAAGAATTACATCATTGACGTGACCCACAAGTATGACTTTTGTGCCGGGATCGCAGACCTGGGCAAGCTGGCTCAGTTCTGACAGCACCTGATCACGATATCCTTCTGTTTCCAGCACCAGAACTTCAGGTGTGGTCGAGTTGGCAAAGGTCTGAGCAGCCGCCATGATGCCACCTTGGTGAACATCAACGTGAGCCCTTGCCATGCGACGATCTACAACAACTTGTTGCATGGCATTTGAAGTGGCTTGCGTTGTGCAGAACATGGCTATGTTGATGCGTGGAACAGCAGCAACAACCGGTTCGCTTGATGCATGTGCGAATGCGTGTGAATCTGTTTGGGTCATGATTGTGCTCGCTGATTAATATTATTCTTTTACGTTTACTTGACTTTGCGTGGCTGCCGCTGAATTTGTATCTTCACCCTTGATATATTTGTCGAAGATCTCATTGCGACGGGCTGCACTTGCTGATGTCGAAGTACGTGGTGTGTCAAAGTCCTCAGGATTTGCCACCATGGCAGCGAGATTGTGCTGCTGAGCGCATCCAAAGTTAGCGTAATTCTGATTGGAATAGGTTTCTGAAAGGTTGTCAGACCAGTCACCACATTCACTTGTGACCGCAAATTTTCGAGAAAAGGTCAACAAAACTGGTGAATGGGCTCCACCTTTATAAGATGTATGCTTAATGCGGTGCGGAGCAACGCCTTCGCGCTCCATGAGTTGGGCGATTTTACCGGCAACTGCATTGCCAACCATACCACCTGCTGGGCGCTGCACATGAACAATGGAAGCACCTGTCTCATTAGCTTGCTGGGCAAAGCGAATGACCGCATCCTTTTCTTTCTCACTCAAGGTTGCAGATTGCGTTGGCACCTGCAATTTAACCGAGCCTTTGGCGACCTGGATTGCGTGCTTTTCGTAATGCATCTGCGGCATGTAGACATCATCAATACCGCCTGACATCTGATGCTGGCAGGCTGTCAGTGCCAAAAGCATGGCAGCCGGGGCAATGGTACGCAGTACGCTGCGAGATTTTGATACAAACTTTGTCATTTTATTTCTCCGTGGCGCTGCTTGTTACTCGACGATGAAGCCGACATTGCCGTGATAGGTTGAACCCTTGCCTGTGCCAGAGCCTTGCGTGCCGTAAACCTTGTTGAGGCGACCAAACAGAATGGTCTGGCGATCTGTTGCAACAGAGAGCTTCTCAATCGGATTTGTCAGTTCACGTTCATTGACTGGCTTGACGATGTAAGGCGTAACCATGACTGTGAGTTCTGTCTGGCTTTGCTTGAAGTCACGACTGCGGAACAGCTGACCCAGAATTGGCAGGTCTTTGGCGCCCGGAATTCCGTTGATTGCCTGTCGGGTATCTTCCTGGATCATGCCAGCAAGGATCATTGATCCACCCGATGGCAATTCAACCGTGGTTTCTGCCTTACGGGACTTGAGACCTGTAATGCCGGAAATTGCTGTGGATCCATCAGGCTCGGAAACCTCAGTGTTCACTTTCAGGCTGATACGACCTGCAGACAGAACCACTGGAGAAAAGCCAAGACCAACACCGAACTCCTTGAACTCGACCGTGCGAGCACCTGTCTGGATATCAATACCTGTGACGACTGGAAATTCACCACCAGCCAGGAACTTTGCACTTTCACCAGAGATGGCTGTCAGGGTTGGTTCTGCCAGGGTACGCAACAGACCGTCGCGCTCCAGGGCCTGTACGAAAGCATCGATGCTGTCTCCATATTTCAGGCGGGTACCGGCCGCACCGCTCGCGCCACCAAGTCCACTGATTGGGTTTATTGGCAAACCCGTCGACAAGGTGCTTTGAGCCAACATGCCATTTATGGACAAGGGGTTGCCTGTGTACATGCCTGCAGCGAGGCTACCTGCTGAAAATGCTGTGTTGTAATCAACACCAAGCTGCTTGAGCACGTCGCGTTGAACCTCAGCAATGCGTACCCGCAAGGTAACCTGATCTCGTGCAGCAATTGACATGGCCGATACAACCTTGGCTGTACTGGTTGTGCCATTTGCCCCAGCTGAAGAACCGCCCAGATAGCGAGCTGCCAGATCAGCGGCCTGCTTGGCCTCTCCGGCGTTAGCTGCGACGCCACCCAGAATGACATTGTCTGAAACTGTATCAACAGTAATCTGGTTGTCAGGAATGGTCCGATCCAGAAGCGACTTGAGACCTTTGGTATCAATGGCGACTTCAATGTCGAGATTGAGAATCTGTCGACCTGCCTCATCAAAGAAGAAGATGTTGGTCTGGCCGTTTGCCTTGGCAAACAGATAAGCTGTTGTGCGGGTTCGCACCACTGCATCAACCACTGCCGGGTTGCCAACAAGAACATCCTTTGCCGCAACCGGTAGTCTGATTGCAACGGACTTGTTCAGCCCCATGCGCAGAAAACGAGCTTCATCATCAGCTTTGGCTGGAGCAATACTTGCTGCGATAACGATCAAGGAAACCGCAAGTGCAGCTGCTAATGAGACCAAAGCCTTGGTGAATTTGAGATCGCCCACATCAAATTTGGGCATATTGAGGAATGAGGGGTGCATGTCTTTTTGCCTTAGTTTGTGTTCGCGATCTGATTTACAGTGCCGTAGCGCACCTGATTGATGCTGCCTTTTGAGCCACGAGCATATTGCTCTGTGACCCGTGGACCATCATCGCCCAGGGCACGGTCACCAGCATCAGCGAGGGAGCGCAATGCCAGGGACAGCTGACCAGAGCTTTCCACCAGTGCAAGAATTTCAGATTGCTTGGGTTCCAGTTCCAGTGTCGCGGTCTTGCCAACGATCACTTCACTGCCGTCAGGATTGGTCTTCAGTTGCTGGTCAATTGCCAGTACCCGTACATTGGTCAATACGGTATCAGAACTGTCCCGGTTGTTTTCCTTGCGTGTAAGCAGAACGTCAACGCGGTCGTTCGGCAGAATAAAACCACCAGCACCGGTTTCGGGAGAAACCCGAATGGAAATGGCGCGCATGCCCTTGGGCAGGACAGCCGCCATGAAGCCGGCATCACCAACGGTAACAATGCGGTTCTTGTTCAGAGGCTCGCCTTCATAAAGAGCTGCGCGAGCGTGAACATCCTTCATGTTTTCGAGCATGTCAGGATCAGTTACCTTGGTTATCATGAAGGCACCTACCTGATCGGCTGGCCATTCTTTCCAGGCAAGGTTGGAGTTATCCAGTACTTCACCAACCTCCACATTCTTGATTGCCGCCAAAACGCCGACGGTTTCTACCTTGTTGATTTCAACAACTTCCGGCTTGACGGGTTCGCCAAGAAAACCGTTGGCTAAAAACGCGGCACCAAGTGCGGCAACACCTGCTACGCCAAGGGCAATTATACGCGATTTACTCATAAGAGGCTCCCAATAGGAAAACGAAGATCGTTCGAATGTCTGAAACCGAGAATGAGCCTGAAACGTCAAATTATGGTTAACTGCGACTAAACAATCTTTCTTTTGTCAAACAAATGTCGCGTGTGTGATAAAAAAACGCCCGCAAGAAGCGGGCGTCAAACTCCAGGGATTTTTCAAAATCACCCCATAAACTGGACCTGGGCTGGCTTGAGCCACCAGCTGTGCTGGTACGCAAACAATGCGCCCCCGGCAATTGCAATCCCGTATGGCAATTGGATCGAGGTGCTGAAGAGGCCTTTTATACGAGCAAAGCCACGCAACTCCGATTCCAGTCTGATCCACCACCAGAATTTCATGACTATGGCAAGCGCACCACCTGCCAATGCCATAATCATCAGGAACTCAATAAGCGCTGGCAAACCCAGCCAAAGCGCACCTGCTGCTACCAGCTTGGCATCGCCGCCACCGAAATATCCAAAGCTGAAAAGAATGAAGCCGGTTACAAGAACACCGAAACCAGCAACCATATGCCAGCCGATCTGCTCAAGCGGCATACCCATCAAGAATGCAGCGCCAAAAAAGCTGACCACAATGACCCCATTCAACCAGTTTGGTATTTTCATGGTCAGGCAGTCATTGATACCAGCAGTCAACATCAACGCTGGAAACAATGAGAATATTAGTATCTCAGTCATGATGAGCAATTCTCCCCTGCCCTTGTTATGCCTCGCACAGACTGGTTTGCCTTCACGATCAACACGGGCTCTGTCATCGGCAATTTCTCACGTCTAGTGTAAAGGCCCGGTTAAACTGCCCTGGGAATTTCAGGGCAAGAAGCAAGGGGCAATCGCTTTTGCATCAGTAAAAACAAAAACCGCCAGTACGAGACTGGCGGTTTAAGGAGCTTCCCTTTAAATTTGTCGCTGACAATATTACATCGCCAACTGAGGGATAAGCTTGGGCGAACCTTATTTCAGGGCGCCGCCGATGCTTGTGAATGTAGAATTCAGGTTGGTCTTGATGGTTGGCATAACAGCAACCAGAGCCAGACCTGTAGCAGCAGCGATAAGGCCATACTCGATAGCAGTTGCGCCAGACTCGTCATTCATGAAACGTGCAAACATAATACTCTCTCCTAAGTTTACTCACAGTTTATACAGCACTGGATCAAACATCCCATCGCGGGATCCCCTTATGGGGTATGTCGTCTGAACCGAGGACCAACTTAGCCGCCAGCTCTTAACATGAAGTAAATGCCAAACGAATATGAAGCTGTTTCGCAACTCTCTCCAATTGATAGAAAACAAATCATTAATTCTAAAATTAAAAATTTATTTTATTTAAATTTTACAAATATAAAATCTTATAAAAATTCCAAATTCAATTCTCCTCGCATTTACAATGATCATTCTCAGCCCAAAAGCAGCTTTGCTATAATTTCAATGTCGGTTGAACTTGAGGGCCATCAACGCCCATTTCCAGTGCCTATATATTATAATGTATACAAAACCTGATTGTACCTGGCTTGAAAAAGCAATTTCGCAACAAGGGTAAGGGTTCATTCACCATTTTCAGGTGTAATTGGATTCAACAGTCAGCGTATTGAACACTCAATGCGCCACCCCATGAAAATGCGAACAAGGACAATACCTAATGAGTTTCCTCGCAACGTCCAGATCCCTCCTGGTTGGCGCA
>JBAUGO010000145.1:0-4805 GCA_049679775.1 Anderseniella sp. | reverse complement strand
TAGCAACTTTTTTGGAGAAGTTGCGCTGAACCATTAGCACAGGAGTTAGCAGATCGGAATCGTTCGAGATGATCGCTGCGAAATCAAATTTGTCATGTGCAGCATCCAATAACAGGTGTGATGCAAGATTTACATCGGATCCCTTTTCTTCAGTCTTCATGACATTCACATAGTCTAAACGTTGCTTCATCCATGAATCTGCTGTAGGCATTGTCACCTTGTGCGATAAGAAGTGTCCTTCGTGAACCCTTACGCGAGGAAGTGTAGCAAGAGCTCTTAGGTAGAAATTTTGACGCTCTGCTTGACCGGGCTTACCAATGCGGTCTTTAACTCTTGCGGTGAAATACCTGATTTTGACAATGTCACTCTTGGGTAATAGCCTGTCGCACATTTGCTCCAAGTTGAGCCACTTGTGAGGAGTATTTTTGAGGCATCCATAATACAAGTTAAAGCCATCAATGTAGACGATGGTTTTCATGGTTGCCACCTTTCAAAAAAGCTGTAGCCGCCAAGGGCGAACCTTGAACGGCTACGCACCCTAGTACCGAAGCACGTAGGGGGGATATGTAATAGATATGATTCTTTGAAGTGTGATTGTCAAGATTCGATTCTTTACAAAGAGTCAATAGATTTAGATTTCTGTCTCCGGCATCAATCTGGTGCCGTCGATCATGCGCGAGTAAGTGAAGGGCGATGGGTCAACAACCGGTGTCTTGCCGGTGACCAGATCAGCCATCAACTTGCCGGCGCCTGGGCCTATACCAAACCCGTGACCGGAAAAACCTGTTGCAAGATAAAACCCTGGAATCTGGTCAACGGGTGAGATTACCGGAACGGCATCGGGTGTGACATCAATGAGGCCTGCCCACTTGTTGGCGATCTTGACATCCTTGAATACCGGATGGTCGCGGGCCAGCTCATCCAGACAGTCCTTCAATATCCAGTCCATGGGCTCTGGATCGAGAACGCGAACCTTTTCAAAGGGGGTTACTTCATCCAGCTGCCAGCGTGAGGCCATCATGGCTTCTGTAAAAAACCGTTTGCCGAGGCGCAGTTTCAGATAGGGCCATTCAGATTTCAGTGCTGGCAGGAATGCCCTGAAATATTTGAATGAGGCCGGGATGATGTCCGGGACTGTGATTGCGTTATGGGCAATTGTGTAGCCACCATCAGCGCGTTTGCGAGCAGCGTATTTGCCACCTGCAAAGGATGTCGCGTAGGGGATATCAAGAGGCTGTGTTGCCTGTACATTCGACAACGTGATCAGCTGTGGCAGATCAAGTCCGAGATTGCCGAGGAACCTTCTTGACCAGGCGCCCCCGGCATAGACAACCGATGAGCACTTGAGCGTGCCACGCTCGGTGACGACGGCTGATACCTTTCCTGCCTGGGTTTCGATACCGCGGACTGCCCATCCGGTAAATATCCGTGCGCCTTTTTTGCGTGCGGCCATGGCTATTGCCGGAGCAGCGCGTTGTGGTTCAGCCCGGCCATCGCTTTCAGTATATAATGCGCCAGCGAACCTGGCAGATGCACCAGGCACCAGCTTGTCCAGTTCCTCGCCGCGCACAATACGAGAGCTGATCTGCAATGGTCGGGCGTTCTTCTCCGCCCAGGCTTCGCGCCGTTCAAGGCCTGCTTCGGTTTCTTCAAGGTAGGTGATGCCACATTGAGTAAAACCCGTACCCCCGCCGGTTCGCTTGTCCATGTCGCGCCAGAGTTTTAGCGATTCCACGATCAAGGGCATTTCACGACTGTCTCGACCCATCTGGCGGCACCAGCCCCAGTTACGACCTGACTGCTCTCCCGCAATTCGACCCTTTTCAAAAAGGGCAACCGAATGGCCACGTTCGACAAGCTCAAGCGCAGTTGAAACACCAATGATGCCGCCCCCGATGACAACAACGTCAACGTGATCGGGAAGTTCAGTATCAGAATCAGTAAAGTCGGGAAGAGGAACAGCCATGATCAGGCGACAGTAAATCGCGTTTGAATTGTTGCCAAGTGGATTCAGGCGCCTGGATGAGCCTTGTCATATTGAGCCAGAAGGTGCGCGCGATCGACACCAGTATAAACTTGCGTCGTGGACAAGCTGGCGTGACCCAGCAATTCCTGGATGGTGCGCAGATCAGCTCCTGCGCCCAGCAGATGTGTTGCAAACGAATGGCGCAAGGCATGTGGTGTGGCGGTATCAGGCATGGAAAGCGCAGAGCGCAATTTTTGCATCAGCAGTTGAATGTTGCGGGCATTGAGCCGTCGGCCCTGCTTGCCAATAAACAACGGCCCGTTAGGGTCAAGTCCTGGTGTCAGATCGAGATATGTCTGGACGGCTTGAGCGGCACTGGGCAATACCGGAACAAGCCGTGTCTTGTTGCCTTTACCCACGATGCGCAACACATCCTCATTGGGGGGTATTGGCGCTTCATTGCGGTTGAGATTTAGCGCTTCGGATATGCGCAGGCCACATGCATACAGCAGCATCAGGATTGCGGTATCGCGTGCGATGATCCAGGGCTCAGTTCCTTCAACCATGCCGCTGCCAGTTACGTCCATGGTGCGGCGAGCAGCATCGGGACTAAGCGGCTTGGGTACGGCATGGGGCAGCTTTGGTGATCTCAATACGGCTACGGCCGGATTGCGCAAAATGCCGTTCGTGTCGAACCAGCGATATAGCGTCCGTATGGCAGACAATTGCCGGGCCATGGAACGACTTTTAACCCCTGAGTTTCGGCGCGCGGCCATGAATGCGCGAAAGTCCATGGGCTTGAGTGTTTCCAGATCACGCAAGCTGGCCGGTTCGCCTAAGTGGTTTGCCAAAAACAGGGTGAATTGTGAAATATCGCGAATATAGGCTTCCAGCGTATGCGGGCTTGCCTGTTTTTCCACATGCAAATGCCTGACCCACGCATTGATCTTGTCGGCTACGTCGGGGGCTGCATTGAAACGGGTAAGCTGGTCAGCTTTGGTCATGCCGACCAGTTTACAGCCGGATGGTTAAAGAATCTTTTGACCCGTACTTGCCCAATCTGCGGTGAAGGCTTCAAGCCCCTTGTCGGTCAAAGGATGTTTGACAAGTGCTTTCAGGGTGGCTGGTGGAACTGTTGCCACATCAGCGCCCGCCAGCGCTGCCTGTTTTACATGATTGACCGTGCGAATGGAGGCAGCCAGAATTTCGGTCTTGAAATCGTAATTGTCATAGATGTCACGAATTTCCTCGATCAGTTCCATGCCATCCAGCCCGATGTCGTCGAGGCGGCCAATGAACGGCGAAATGAATGTGGCGCCTGCCTTGGCTGCCAGTAGCGCCTGGTTGGCGTTAAAACACAGTGTGACATTGACCATGGTACCATCATTGGTGAGTGTTTTGCAGGCTTTCAGACCGTCCCATGTCAGGGGAACTTTCACGGTCACGTTTTTTGCAATCTTCGCCAGGTGGCGGCCTTCAGCAATCATGGTGTCTGCGTCCAACGCCACAACCTCGGCTGATACGGGTCCTGCAATCATCTTGCAGATTTCAGCAATGGTTTGTTTGAAGTCACCACCAGCTTTGGCAACCAGTGAGGGATTGGTGGTCACACCATCGAGAAGGCCCATGTCGGCAAGTTCGCGAATTTCAGCAAGATCGGCCGTATCAGCAAAAAATTTCATTGTGTTTTCCAAGTGTGTTTGATGTCTGGTCTGGAACCTAACACTGGTCAATTGGCAAGCCAATGCCTTGTTCTGGTTATTGTGGTGTTGATCATGGAGGCTGATTGGGTCAGCTTGCTGGTTTATATGACAACCGATTCCACAGTACAGGTTTTGCTGCCCTTGTCTCTTGATGGGTCTTACACCTATCTTGTGCCTGATGGCATGATATTGGGGGCGGGTGACTATGTGCGTGTGCCGTTGGGGCCACGTCAGGTTACCGGAGTTGTGTGGGCGGTTGATGGTGGTGTGCCGGAAGGTGCGAAACTGCGGGCCGTTTCAGAAAAGCTCGATGCGCCTGCCATGCCGGAGCTACATCGAAAGTTTATTGAATGGGTTGGCCAATATTATCTGGAGCCACCCGGTAGCGTATTGCGCATGGCGCTCAGATCACCTGAGGCGCTCGATGGTCCGCGTCAGCAGGCGGCAGTTCGTCTGTCGGGCAAAACTCCTGACAAGCTGAGCCCGCAACGTGCCCGCGTGCTGGAAGTTGCCAGAGATGGACTTGCGCGTCGCAAGGCTGATCTCGCGAGCGAGGCGGGTGTCGGTCAATCGGTTGTCGCCGGGCTTGTAAAGGCAGGCGCGCTGGAGGTGATTGCCTTGCCAGCCCTGGCAGCCTTTGCCGAGCCAGACCTCATGCACAATCCTGTTGCCTTGTCCGACGGGCAGGTTGAGGCAGCAAAGCACTTGCGCATGGCGGTCACGGCGCGAAAGTTTTCTGTGTCCCTGCTTGATGGTGTCACGGGCTCTGGCAAGACCGAAGTTTATTTTGAAGCAATGGCGGCTGCTCTTGCGCAAGGCAGGCAGGTCTTGCTGCTGCTGCCAGAAATTGCACTGACGGCATCTTTCCTGCGCCGGGTGGAGGAGCGCTTTGGCATGCCGCCTGCCGAGTGGCATTCGGCGGTAAAACCCAGGGAGCGCGAACGTGTCTGGCGTGGGGTGGCAACAGGTGAAGCCCGTATCGTTGTTGGTGCGCGCTCTGCATTGTTTCTACCATGGGCAAAGCCTGGCCTGTTTGTGGTGGATGAAGAGCATGAACCTGCCTTCAAGCAGGCAGAAGGTGTCAATTATCATGCGCGTGACATGGCGGTGTTGTATGGCTCGCTCGGCAAGTTTCC
>JBAUGO010000144.1:0-7500 GCA_049679775.1 Anderseniella sp. | reverse complement strand
TCCTATATTTGCCAGGTGAAGTGGAGGTCTCCCATGCCTGAATACCCTGTACAGATGCAGATAAAGCCTGAAGTCAAAGCCTTTTTTGATGAGGCAACCAACACGATTTCGTATGTGGTCAAGGACCCGGCCACGCAAGCCTGCGCTGTCATCGATAGTGTCATGGATATCGACTATGCGGCAGGCCGGATAAGCCATGATCATGCTGATGCCATGATCGACTATATTAACGAGAACCAGCTGCAGCTTGAATGGATCATTGAAACACACGTTCATGCTGATCATTTGTCGGCTGCGCCATATATCCAGGATAAGTGCGGTGGAAAAATTGGCATTGGCGATCAGATCGTCACGGTGCAGGAAGTCTTTGGCAAGATTTTCAACGAAGGTACTGAGTTTCAACGTGATGGATCTCAATTTGATGCCCTGTTCAAGGATGGTGATACATACACGGTTGGCTCCATGCAGGCTTTTACCATGTACACTCCCGGCCATACGCCGGCTTGCATGGTCCATGTAATGGGTAATGCGGCCTTTGTTGGTGATACATTGTTTATGCCAGATGGAGGGTCAGCGCGGGCAGATTTTCCAGGCGGTGATGCAGGTACGCTTTATGACTCGATACAGAAGGTCTTGTCGCTGCCAGACGATATGAGGTTGTTCATGTGCCATGATTATGGGCCCAATGGACGCGATATCCAGTGGGAAACCTCAGTATTGGATGAAAAGCTCC
This sequence comes from Anderseniella sp., assembly GCA_049679775.1. GTDB lineage: Bacteria > Pseudomonadota > Alphaproteobacteria > Rhizobiales > Aestuariivirgaceae > Anderseniella. Next base: position 6,767 of record JBAUGO010000144.1, on the reverse strand, counting down.
ACAATATTCATGTTGGAGGTGGAAAATCGCGTGAAGATTTCGTCAAGTTCCGCACAGAACGTGATGCCATTCTCACCATGCCCAAGCTGATAATCCCCTCACTGCAAGTCAACATGCGCGCAGGCGATTTGCCCACCGACAAGGATGGGCGTGCGATGCTCAAGGTACCTGTGAACGGATTATAGACGCTCTAAACACCAGCTTCACAAACAACTCTAGTCCTGGTCGTTTGTGGGCAATTGGTGTCTATCATCAGTCTATTGAGCGTCATCCCTTCGGGAAGTAGTCCTCGAACGTGCCTTCGCGATAAACATCTGCTGTGCAGCAGTGCAAGCCACCGCCGAACGCATAGGCATCGCGCAGATCCACTTCAACGACTTCAAACCCCAACTTGTCAAATTGTTCCGCCTGATAGACTTCGGTCTTTTCCACGCACACGGTCTTTGGGTCCAGAACCAGCACGTTCATGCTGAGCCATGTTGACGAGTAACAAAGTGCGGGTGGTGAATTATGGGCAGGCTGGGCAGCGTCCACGATTTCCCAACCGTTGCGTTTGAAGAACGCTCTTTGTTCTTCTGGCAGGCGGCGGTTCGGATTGTTGAGGATCAGCCCTGGTCGAGCTGGGGTGAAGGTAGCGTCAATATGGATAGGGTAGGGATCGCCAGGAAAGTTGACTGCATGTACCCTGTGATCAGGGAAATGACGTCGCAACAACTCAATGCCTTTCAGGTTGGTGGTGAAACCATGCTGTACAACCAGATCCTTGCCCATGCGCAAGACATCTGCGGCATCAAACAACGGCTCTTCCTCAGTGGTGACAAAAAACTTGTCCGCAGTCCACTCAAGCCGCTTCTGTATGCCAATTTTTTCCGACAGATAGTCCTGCCTGTAGTCAGCATCAGTCAACCGCGGCTTGGGTGCTGCTTCGTGGCGGAAATTGGTGTCTTCGTTGAAATATTGCTGCATAAGCGGGCGGTAGCACAGATACTCAAACCAACGGCAACGGTATGACATTGTCGCTTCAAGAATTTCATTGCCGACCGTCAATAATACATCTCGTGGCGGCATGCAGCCAAACTGACTGCCTGTGTGAAAATCTGGCGTAGTGACGGGTTGCGAAAAATCAATTGGCGTTGGACGGTCAACCCTGATGCCGCGCTTGCGCAATTGATCAGCAAAGTTGTTGAGCAGTTCATTGCCCTTGTCGATCATTTCCTGTGGCCGTTTGCCCCATTGGCCTCGCATATCAGAATCTTCAGGCACCTTGGCATCGAGCGCAGGCTCAGCAGGTGGTATGTGGCAGTCAGTTGCCAGACCGACGATAACATGTTTGAGCGGATCCCACTCATTCCAGCTGTTGATAGTGGTTTTGTCCGGTGACCATTTCATTTTTTGCACACATCCTGTTAAGTTCATTGCAATGTGGCCATCGATCTAACAGACTTTGCATGTTTCGCAAGCGGGTTTAGCACCATGAATATTCAAACACGAACACAATCAGCAGCCAGTGAACTGCAAGCCAACGTGGCATTGCCTTTTGAGCAAGCCAGGGCCATGCCCAGGAGTGTCTACACATCGGAACAATTTCTTGCGCAGGAAATAGACAATGTATTCGCGCGAGACTGGTTTTGTGCAGGTCGATCGAGCGCACTTAAACAGCCTGGCGACTACCTCACCCTGGAGCTGGCTAATCAACCAATCATGGTCATTCGTGACAAACAGGGAGAGCTTCGCGCCCAATCGAATGTGTGCCTGCACCGTATGTCAACACTGCTGGAAGGTTCAGGCAATACCACTGCTATTGTTTGTCCCTACCATGCCTGGACTTACAATCTTGATGGCACCATGCGCGGGGCGCCTGCCATGAAACAGAATGCCTCATTCTGCAAGGATGACATGCGCTTGCCGCAGGTGCGTTGTGAGGAATGGCTAGGCTGGATTATGGTGTCACTGAACCCCGATGCAAGGCCGGTAGCGGAAGAATTGTCAGAGGTTCAGGAACTGGTTGGTCAATATGGTATGGAAAACTATACCGAGACCTTCCATGAGACACATGTCTGGGACACAAACTGGAAAGTGCTGGCCGAGAATTTCATGGAAAGCTACCATTTGCCGGTCTGTCATGCAGGTACAATTGGCGGGCTTTCAAAGCTTGAGGACATGGACTGCCCTCCTGGCAAAAAAGCCTTCAACTATCATTTCATCCTGAAAGATGACTCCCTGAAAATCGCTCTTGCACACCCATCCAATACTCGACTTGTTGGACAGTGGCGACGCACGACAACCTTGCTGGCGATTTACCCAAGTCTGCTCATCACACTTACGCCGGGCTATTTCTGGTATCTGTCATTACATCCCAATGGTGTCGGTCAGGTGCGCATCATTTTTGGAGGTGGCATGTCACCGGAGTTCGTCAATGATCCAGAAGCGCAGGTTCATTTTGCCAAGCTGAAAGGCTTGTTGGACGATGTGAACGTTGAGGATCGTGGTTGCACGGAAAAGGTCTATAAGGGGTTATGTTCAAAACTTGCAAAACCTGGTCATCTTTCACATCTCGAACGGCCAAACTATGATTTTGCCCAGTATCTAGCCTCTCGAATAAGTGCTTAGCCAGGAATAGTATCAAGGTGTACCCGTGAACGGTTTATAAGGAGTTCTGTTACTATGGGATACACGTTTGCAGATATCGCCTTCACTCCAAAGGTAAAATCGGTACAGGAGGCGCAAGGCAGCCGAGCTGGTTATGCAAACCAGCAAGAGCATGGCAACCGTGATTTCACACACTTCGACGCTGATGCTTCGGCCTTTATTGCCAGTCGGGACAGTTTCTATTTGGCAAGTGTTGGTGAAACCGGATGGCCATACGTGCAACATCGTGGTGGCCCACCCGGTTTTGTCAAAGTGCTTGATGATACCACGCTGGGGTTCGCGGATTATCAAGGTAACCGGCAATATGTCAGTGTTGGCAACGTGATGAATGATGACAGGGTTTCATTGTTCTTCATGGATTATACCCGCAAGGCGCGCCTGAAAATGTTTGGTCGGATGAGTCTTGTGGCAACCGACGATGTTACAACTTTATCCAGACTGCGCGATGATGAGTATGGTGCAAGGGTTGAACGCGGATTCCTGATCAAGCTGGAAGCCTATGACTGGAACTGCCCCAAATACATCACCGAGCGCTTCACGCTACCGGAGATTGATCAAGCGGTGGCCCCACTTAAACAGCGCATCATTGAGCTTGAAGCGAAGCTTGTGCAGGCTGGCGTTGATTCATGATTTCATTCCTGCATACATCACCTGTTCATATTGCAACATTTGATGCGCTGATGGATGAACTCGCACCTGGAATGGTGCGGCAACACCGTGTCGAGGAAGGCTGGTTGGTGGAAGCGCAAAGTGGCATGACTACAGGGCTTTCTGATACCATTGTCAAAGCCATGCGAGAACTTGCAGCGCCCGGTGTTGGGGTTTGTACATGCTCTACCATTGGCGCCATTGCTGAGTCTGCCACCAGACATGATGCGCCGGTCATCCGAATTGACCGTGCCCTGATGGAAGCAGCACTGGCTCATGGTTCTCGTCCACTTGTGGCGATGTGCCTTTATAGCACCCGGGCGCCAACCTTGAATTTACTGACCGGCGTTGCCAGGAAAATGGGACTGAATATCATCCCGCAAGTTGTTATGTGTGATGGCGCATGGACACACTTCCAGTCAGGTGATGCCAATGCCTACGCGCACTCCATTGCTGACACAATCAAGACCGAAATGAGCTGTCCAGACAGTATCGTGCTGGCGCAAGGGTCCATGGCTGTCGCCGAACCCCTGCTGGCAGATACTGGCGTGCCGGTATTGTCATCTCCACGCCTGGGGGTGATCCGTGCGCTGGAGCTGCTGAACAGGCCTTAGCCTTTCGGGCGATTGTCTATGATGCGCTTTGCCTTGCCAAGTGAGCGCTCAACGCTTTCCGGCTCGACCACATGCACCACGGATGTAACTCCAATGTTGTTCTTGATGAGTCTTTGCAGTTCAGCCGCCGTATCTATTCGTACATCTTCCGCTGCTGCGCCGGGCAATGCTTCCACATTGACGGTCATGGAGTCCATGCGGTCTTGGCGTGTGAGCTCAATATAATAATGCGGGCTGAGGCCTTCGATTTTCAGGATCAGCTCTTCTATCTGGGTTGGAAATACATTGACACCGCGAATGATCATCATGTCATCTGAACGGCCAGTTACCTTTTCCATTCGACGCATGCTGCGCGCCGTGCCGGGCAAGAGGCGGGTCAGATCTCGAGTGCGATAGCGAATGATCGGTAGTGCCTGCTTGGTCAAGGATGTGAAAACCAGCTCACCCTTTTCACCATCATGCAGTACCTCACCGGTTTGCGGATCAATGATCTCGGGGTAAAAGTGATCTTCCCAGATGTGCAGGCCGTCTTTGGTTTCAACGCATTCCTGTGCAACGCCAGGCCCGATCACTTCTGACAAACCGTAAATATCGACAGCATCCATGTCGAACGCCTGCTCGATTTCTTCACGCATGGAATTGGTCCACGGCTCAGCTCCAAATATACCTATCTTGAGAGAGCTTTTGCGTGGGTCGATGCCTTGTTTGCGAAACTCGTCAAGGATAGCCAGCATGTAGCTGGGCGTCACCATGATGACTTCAGGCTTGAAGTCCTGAATCAATTGCACCTGACGTTCTGTCATGCCGCCTGAAATCGGGATCACAGACATGCCAAGCCGCTCTGCGCCATAGTGGGCTCCAAGCCCGCCAGTGAACAACCCGTAGCCATAGGAAATATGGCACTTCATTCCGGGCCTTCCGCCAGCAGCGCGAATTGAACGCGCCATGACGTCTGCCCACATATCAATATCGTCTTGCGTGTAACCCACCACAGTTGGCTTTCCCGTGGTTCCGGATGATGCATGAATGCGCACCACATCGGTTTCAGGAACGGCAAACATGCCAAAAGGGTAATTGTCGCGCAGGTCGGTCTTGACTGTGAACGGAAATCTTGCCAGGTCCGCCAATGATTTTAAGTCATCGGGATGCACTCCAGCTGCATCAAAGGCATATGTGTAATGCGAGACATTGGCATAGGCATGAGCCAGGGTTGCTTTAAGCCGGTGTAATTGCAGCGCTTCTATCTCATCGCGCGAGGCCGTCTCGATCGGGTCAGTCATTGCGGTATATGTTGACTTGTCAAGCATGTGTCGCGTCCACTTCGATAATGCTTCCACCAATGGTTCGAGATGAGCCGCGGAATTCGGCTAATACGGTTCCATCTTGGCGTTTGACTGTAATGTCGTAGATGCCAGACCTGCCTTTGCGTGAGCGCTCAATTGCAGTTGCGGTCAAGATATCGCCTTCCTTGCCAGGTTCAATAAAAGTGATCTGGGCGTGTTGTGCCACCGTTCTTTCATCATATGTATTGCAAGCAAAGGCAAAGGCTGAATCGGCCAGTGTAAATATGAAGCCCCCGTGACACGTGCCGTGTCCATTGGTCATATCCTGTCGTACAGGCATGGTCAGTTCTGATCGTCCTGGTGCTACGGACACCAGCTCCATGCCAAGCGCTCGCGTGGCATTGTCTGATGCCCATAGTGCTTTGGCACAATTATTTGCAGTTATATCGCGGGTTGAGGACATGGGCTCTCGTGAAACAATTTGGATTTTGTGAACGTAATGTTGCAAATAAAACACACAATGGCAAAATTGATTATCAGGTGCACACAATTTTGCTTCAGGAATAGACCAAGGTGAATTCATGAACATAATCATTAATGGCAAATCGGTCTCTATTGATGCCGACCCTGAAATGCCGCTGCTGTGGGCGCTGCGTGATCTAGCCGGACTCACCGGCACAAAGTTTGGCTGCGGTATTGCTCAGTGTGGTGCATGCACTGTGCTGATTGATGGCGAGCCGGTTCGTTCTTGCTCCATGTCGGTTAGTGATGTTTCTGGTGAGGTTACCACCATCGAGGGTATCGCTGCTGCTGATGGCTCATTGAATGCTGTCCAGCAAGCCTGGCTAGATCATCAGGTGGCGCAATGTGGCTATTGCCAGTCAGGCCAGATCATGGCCGCTTTAGCCTTGTTGCAACAAAAACCTCAACCAAGCGATGCGGACATTGACGAGGCCATGTCAAATCTGTGTCGCTGTGGAACATACCCGCGTATTCGGGCAGCCATTCATGATGCAGCCAAGAAAATGGCGGGGGCATAGGTCATGGGAAAATTATTGAGGCGCACTTTCCTGCTTGGATCTGCCGCTATTGCCGGGGGTATTGCCGTCGGTTACTACGCCTATCGTAAACCCTATCCGAACCCACTGGTCGCAGACAGCGCGAAAGGTGAAGGAGTATTTACCCCTTTCATCAAGATAGCCTCGGATAACTCCATAACTGTCATGGTGCCACGAGCGGAAATGGGACAAGGCATCGTCACCACGCTGTGCGCGCTTGTGGCAGAAGAGTTGGATGTTGATCTGGCTTCTCTCACTGCTCAGTTCGCACCTGCGGCCAAGGCTTATTACAATTCTGCCATGCTGGAAGAGGGTGCACCGTTCCCGGCATTTGATAACTCGTTCATTGCTGAAACCATGCGCGATGTTCAAGGTGTCGTTGCCAAGTTCATAGCGATGCAGGCAACAGGTGGGTCAAGCTCGACGATAGATGCCTTCGACAAGATGCGGCATGCCGGAGCGGCAGCCCGGCACATGCTGATTGCTGCGGCGGGTGAACAGTGGGGTGTCCCGGT
>JBAUGO010000143.1:0-1703 GCA_049679775.1 Anderseniella sp. | reverse complement strand
ACGATATTCTCAGGGCACTTCAAAAAGAAAAACGGATCCTCCCGGTCGGGGTCATGCCCCATCTCTATGGCGTGGGCGGCATAGTTGCGACCAACACAATAAATTCGCCGGACCGGATAGGTCGCATCAGTGCCTATTACGGGAATTTCAACGCGGGCCGGATTTGGGATGACGTGAGACATGATTTGCAATCTTCTTGTTGGCTATGAGCTCGACATTTATGCACACCATATTCGAGCTTGTGCAAGCAGGCGTTAATCGGAACTGATTAACTTCCATCCGGATCAATCTTGCCAGATCGCTTTTTCTTGATGTCACCGTGTTTTGTTTTGGAATCCATTCGGCGTTTTTTTGAGCCCAATGTGGGCCGGGTTGCAATACGCTTTCGAGGCATGAAGGCAGCCTTTCGGATGACCTCTGTCAATCGGTCCAACGCATCGCGTCGGTTGGCAATCTGTGTTCGATGGCTTTCTGCAATGATGACAAGTTCACCTGCATTGGTGAGGCGTGAATCTCCGCTGTTGAGTATTTTCTGACGCACACGTTCGGGCAAATTCGGTGACCCTGCAACGTCAAACCGAAGCTGCACTGCGCTCGATACCTTGTTGACGTTTTGCCCGCCAGGACCTGAAGCCCGGACAAACTTCTCATCCAGCTCATCATCATAAATATAGATGCTGTTGGTAATTTGAATCCGGCTCACAGCTTTGATTTATTCCGCTGCTGTTCCTTGAAGCTTGTCATATGTGCGCAACTCAAAGTCCGATGCATCGTGGCGTTCATGCAATTGCTGATCGGGTTCACCCCAGTTCCGGTTGACAATGCGACCGCGCTTAACTGCGGGCCTGTCAGAAATTTCCGCGGTCCATCGCTTAACATTCTTGTACTCATGCGTGGAGAGAAACTCCGAGGCGGAATAAACGCGGTTATCGACCAGAGCGCCATACCAGGGCCAGATGGCCATGTCAGCGATTGAGTATTCATCGCCACACATGAAGCGATTGTCTGCGAGATGTTTGTCGAGAACATCCAGCTGGCGTTTTACCTCCATGGCAAAGCGGTCAATGCAGTATTGTATCTTGACGGGTGCATAGGTGTAGAAGTGTCCAAAACCACCGCCCAGATAAGGCGCTGACCCCATCTGCCAGAACAGCCAGTTCAGACATTCAGTGCGCCCTGCAGGATCTTTGGGAATGAATGCGTCAAACTTCTCCGCGAGATAGAGCAGGATTGAACCAGACTCGAACACCCGTGTCGCAGGGCTTGTCGAACGGTCGAGCATGGCAGGTATTTTTGAGTTCGGGTTAATATCCACAAAACCTGATCCGAACTGATCACCATTGCCAATCTCGATGAGCCAGGCATCATACTCAGCGCCCTTGTGCCCTGCTTCAAGCAACTCTTCCAGCATCATAGTCACCTTGATGCCATTTGGTGTGGCGAGTGAGTAAAGCTGCAACGGGTGTTTGCCAACGGGCAGGTCTTTTTCGTGTGTAGCCCCGGCGATGGGCCGGTTCAGGCTGCCCCATTTGCCACCAAGATCAGCTTCCCATTTCCAGACTTTCGGTGGGGTATACTCAGGTAAGTTGTTCATTGTTCAATATCCTTTGTCTGGTTTTGTCTCAAGCTTTTGGCATTTGGTAGCCAGGTGTTGAGGCAGAAATCTCCAGCTCTTCGTCACTCATGTACTCCGGCACATTGTC